>DATEFI010000062.1:0-13743 GCA_035280705.1 Rhizorhapis sp.
CTGCTCCAGGCCATTTTCCGTATCGGGCAGAATGGCTTCCGCCGGGCATTCGGGTTCACAGACGCCGCAATCGATGCATTCATTGGGATTGATCACGAGCATGTTCTCACCCTCGTAGAAGCAATCCACCGGGCACACCTCGACGCAATCCATATATTTGCAGCGGATGCAGGCATCGGTGACGACATAGGTCATTTCAAATAGGCTCCCCTTATGACGATTCCGAGCTGGACGAACCTCCAGCGCGCAGGAAATCGCGGCAACGCAAAAGCTGATTTGTTGCCCTGCTATGCCTCCCTTTGGCGCGCGTCAATATGTCGCGGCATGTGGCAGGGCAATGATTTCTCAATCGCCAGCGACTATTTCTTCATAGAGCAGCGCGGCTTCTGCAGCGGGTCCCCGCCGGTGCGGCAGGCTGAGCACCCGGACGATGCGCACGCGCTGGCCAAAGGGAAAGGTTATAAGGTCGCCCGGCCGGATCGCGGCGTGCGACCGGTCGATCCGCCGCCCGTTCACCCGGATATAGCCCGCCTCCGCCATCTTCTGGGCAATTGACCGGTCCTTGGCCAGCCGCGCAAACCAGAGATATTTGTCGATGCGCAGTACCTCGCCATGCTGGGCGGCGCTCTTTTGCGATGCCAGCGCCTTAGCCATGCCGCCCCAGCAGTTGCGCAAGGCCGGAAAAATGATGCCCCTCATGCACTGGCTTGGCCTTTACGGGACGGCGGCGGCCACGGAAGGCCCAATTGGCCTCGCCCTTGAACGGCTGCCGGGCTGGCCGGAAGCCCACGCCGCGCATTAATTGGCCGAACGCCTCTTCATTCAGGCCGAGTGAGATGATCTGCGGATCCTCTGGCGTAAACGCCTCCCCTTTTCCAATCTTGTCATGGGCCAGCCGCGCCAGCCTTTCGGCTATATCTATGCGCAGATATTGTCCGGCGAAAGGCCTGAAACCGCTAAGCCGCGCGCCCAGTTCCCCGGCACCCTTTGCCGGGACCAGGAGCGCCGCGCCCGGATGCGGAGCTTGCGCCATGACCCTTCCCTGCCGCGCCGCGAGCAAAGCCAATCTCAGCCGCACAGCGCCCGGCTTCAACAGTCCGGGATGGAAGACGTCCAGCGATCCGATGATGATTCCCGACTTGCGCAGCAAGGCGCGGCTCGGCCGGTCGAGATGGCCAAGCGCGTCGTCCAGCACCGTGCGCGGCGATATGCCGCCGGCATCGGCAAGCTGGGCCAATACCGCCCGGAGGGTGGGCGCAATATCGGCCTTTCGCGACTGCCCGTCGATCGCCAGAAGCGGCCCCAGATGCCTCGCCCTCTGCCGTTCGAGCCAGGCCGACAGCTTGGCTGAAATGACCTGCTGCCGCTCGGCGGGCAAGGCCAGAATGCCTGCATCCAGCCCTATTCGCGGCTCCAGCAGCGAAGGCCCGGCCTTCAGCGTCGCCACATGCACATCCTTCCAGCGGATGCCAGGTTCGGATCCCTCCTCCGCTGCCAGCGAAAAATCCTTGTCCGCGGCGGCCACAAGCTCATCGGCCCGTTGCGCCAATATGCCGCCAAGGCGCCGCTCGGCCGCCGCGAGCAGCATCTTGCGGTCGGCATGCCGCGCGTCCGGCGCAACCGAAAAGCGAAACCCGTTCAGCTGGCCGATGGATTCGCCATCGACATGCACGCTTCCCGATTCATCCACATCGACAGGCAGGTGCCCCGCCCCATGGCCGATCTCCCGCAACAGCACCGCTGTCCGCCGGTCAACGAAACGCTGCGTCAGCCGTTCATGCAAGGCATCGGACAGCTTCTCCTCCAGCACCCGCGTCCGTTCGGCCATTTCGGCGGGGTGTTGCAGCCAGTCGGAGCGGTGCGCGATATAGGACCAGGTTCGCGCCGCCGCGATCCGTGCGGAGAGCGTATCGATATCCCCCTGCACGCTGTCGAGGCGAGCCACCTGCTGCGCGAACCAGTCCTGCGGGATATGCCCATTGCCTTCGCTCAGATGCCGCCAGATGCGCAGCACAAGCCGTGCATGATCCTCCGCGCCCAGCTTTTGGAAGTCCGGCAGGCCGCAGGCCGCCCAAAGCCGCTGCACCTGCGCTCGGCCCCGCGCCCGGGCGGTGACGTCGGCCTCATCGGCAAGCCGCTTCAGCACGGCAAGGTCAACGGCCTCCGGCGCGGGCCGCAGTTCTGGACGGGACGGCTTTTCCTCCAAGGCGGCTACCAAGCCATCGACGCTTTCCATCGGCGGCTCGCCCTCCCGCCAATAAAGGAAGTCCAGTTTAGTAAAGCGATGGTTTTCAATTCGCTCGATCTCATCATCGGTAAAGGCCGCCTCGCTGCCTTCGCCCGCAAGGCTGCCGAAGGTTCCATCCCGCCGATGCCGTCCGGCGCGGCCAGCGATCTGCGCCATTTCCGTTACCGAAAGCCGCCGCACCCGCCGCCCGTCAAATTTGGTGAGCGACGCAAAGGCGACATGAGCGACATCCATGTTGAGTCCCATGCCGATGGCGTCGGTGGCGACGAGATGATCCACCTCGCCTGCCTGGAACATCGCTACCTGCCGGTTCCGGGTATGGGGCGAAAGCGCGCCCATGACCACCGCCGAACCGCCCCGGAAGCGCCGCAGCATCTCCGCCACGGCGTAAACCTCCTCCACCGAAAAGGCGACCACCGCCGACCGCTTGGGCAGGCGGGACAGCTTCTTCGATCCGGCGTAGCTAAGAGTGGAAAAGCGCGGACGGTCAATGATCTCCGCATCTGGAAGCAGCGCCCGGACCAGCGGCCTCAGCGTATCTGATCCGAGGATCATGGTTTCCTCGCGCCCGCGCGCCCGCAACATCCTGTCGGTGAAGACATGACCCCGCTCGGCATCAGCGCCAAGCTGCGCCTCATCGATTCCGACAAAGGCAAAATCCCTGTCCACCGGCATGGACTCGGCTGTGCAGAGGAACCAGCGCGCCTTGTCGGGCAGGATCTTCTCCTCACCCGTGATCAGCGCGACCTGGTCCTTTCCCTTGATTCCAGCAACCCGGTCATAGACCTCCCGCGCCAGCAGCCGCAGGGGAAAACCGATCATGCCGCTTGAATGGGCGCACATCCGTTCGACCGCGAGATGTGTCTTGCCGGTGTTGGTGGGACCAAGCACGGCGGTCAGCGGAGAACGGGCAAAGCTGGCCATGCACTCTATGTCGGAAATGCCATCGTCCGGCGCAAGCATTGTTTGCCGGCTGTTCCCAATTTTGCCTGCCGGATCGAAGGCAAATATCCAGCGCAACCCCCATCCGTCGTCCCTGCGCAGGCAGGGACACAGTTTCCCTTAACATGCCGGAAGATTGGAAGCGGGGGGCCCTGCCAGCGCAGGAACGGCGGGCAAGGGGATCAACGGCCCATTGTTTTCTGGAAGGGTTCCGAAATGAAACGTAACTGGTCGGCGATGAAGCACGTTTCACCGCACGGATTCCGTCTTTACCATGATCTTAAATTGACTTTAACCTTCGTGAAGCAGAAAAATATTCGGATAAGCTGGGCGAAGGGCTCCTTATTCCGGTATGGCCCGTCGGGGGATGCAACATCTTGTTTCAGAAGAGTGAATTCGGCTACGGCCAGGGCGGCGCGACTATATCGCTATCGCTCGCCGATGCCATATCCGTCCCGCACAAGAGGAACTGGCGGGAACGTCTTCGCGAATATTGCGAGGAAATCGATCTCGTTCCCGATCTTGGTCAGCGGATCGGATCGGCCGAATGGTTCCGCGGTGTCCTGACCTGCGCCGCGCTTTGCGGCAGCGCCCTTTATCTTTCGCCTTCCTTTGAGCCTATTCCCGGAGTTACCGAACCGGTAATGACCGGCCGTCAGTTCGACGAGGCGCGCACCCAGATGATCGCGCCGCTTGGCCTTGGCGGTGACACCGGCCGCCACATGGCCGCGAACGACGCCGTGGTGCCGCTCAAGGAAACCCCCGAACGCCCGCAAATCGATCTGACGGCCCAGGTCGGCAATGGCGACAGTTTCAGCCGGGCGCTGCGCCGTGCGGGCGTCAGCGAAACCGATACATCGCAGGTGATGAACCTCCTTTCGGGCTCCATCGGCGCGTTGACGCCGGGCACCCGTCTCGACATCCGGCTCGGCAGGCGCGCCTCCCGCAACATGCCGCGCCCGCTCGACGCGCTCGCCTTCCGCGCGAAGCTGGAACTGGCGATCACCGTCAACCGGGTGAATGGCAAGCTGCAGGTCACGAAAATCCCTATTTCCGTGGACAACACGCCGCTGCGCGTCCGGGGCAGGGTCGGGTCCAGCCTTTACCGCTCCGCCCGCGCCGCTGGTGCGCCGCCCAGGATCATTCAGGCTTATCTCAAGGCGCTGGCTGGCAGGCTGTCGCTGGACAGCGACGTCAGTTCGTCGGACGAGTTCGACATGATCCTTGGCTATCGCCGGGCGGAAACCGGCGAAGTGGAGGTGGGCGACCTGCTCTTTGCAGGTCTTGAGCGCACCAGCCGCAAGGATGTGAACCTGCTCAAATGGACCACCGGCGGGCGGACCGAATGGTTCGAGGCATCGGGCGTCGGCGAACAGCGCGGCCAGCTTGCCCGCCCCGTCAGCGGCCGGCAAAGCTCCAGCTATGGTATGCGCCGCCATCCGATCCTTGGTTATAGCCGCATGCACGCCGGGATCGACTTCGCCGCCCCCTATGGCGCGCCCATCTATGCGGCGACGGATGGCCGGGTCATCTATTCCGGGCGCCATGGCGGCCATGGCAAATATGTGAAGATCAGCCACGGGAACGGCCTTGCCACGGGCTATGCCCATATGAGCCGGATCGTCGCGGACAATGGCGACCATGTGCGCCGGGGCCAGATCATCGGCTATGTCGGTTCCACTGGCCTCTCCACTGGTCCGCACCTCCATTATGAGCTTTACCGCAACGGCCGCACGATCGACCCGCGCTCGGTCAAGTTCACCGTTACGGCGCAGCTTGCAGGCGATGACCTCCGCCGCTTCCGCAACCGTCTGGCGGAACTCAAGAGCTTGAGAGCCGGTCCGCAGGAACCAATGCAAAGCGCCGAAAGGCCACGCATCAAGTTGAGTGAAGAGCCAAAGGAAATCGCTTTCCTTCCCGATGGTTCAAAAAAAGAACTGCGGTAAATTCCGTTTCCGTCGTCCCTGCGCAGGCAGGGACCTCGCTTGATCTTTATGGCATCACGTTGAAGAACAGCGGTCCCTGCCTGCGCAGCGACGACGGCAATCTTTCCCCCATAAACCCATTGGCATCCCCACCCCCAGGCCGTAAACGGCGATTATGACCCAAGCCGCCTACCCTGCCCTGCGCCTGCGCCGCACCCGCGCCTCCGCCTGGAGCCGCGCCCTGTTCGCCGAGAACCGCATCGGTCCACAGGACCTCATCTGGCCGCTCTTCATCACTGAAGGCAAAGGGGTGGAGGAACCCATCGCCAGCCTGCCCGGCGTCTCCCGCTGGTCCGTCGACCTCATCGTGCAGCGCGCCAGGGAAGCTCGCGACGCAGGCATCCCCTGTCTGGCACTCTTCCCCAACACCCAGCCGGACCGCCGCAGCGATAATGGCAAGGAAGCGCTCAATCCCGACAATCTGATGTGCCGCGCGATCAAGTCGATCAAGGACGCCGTGCCGGACATCGGCATCCTCACAGACGTCGCGCTCGATCCCTATACCAGCCATGGGCAGGACGGCCTGATCGATGAGCCAGGCTATGTCCTCAACGACGCGACAGTCGAGGTGCTGACCGGCCAGTCCCTCGTCCAGGCGGACGCAGGAGCGGACATCATCGCGCCCAGCGACATGATGGACGGCCGCATTGCCGCGATCCGCTCGGCGCTTGAAAATGCGGGACATGTCAATGTCCAGATCATGTCCTATGCCGCCAAATATGCGAGCGCCTTCTACGGCCCTTTCCGCGATGCCGTCGGTTCCCGTGGCCTGCTGAAGGGCGACAAGAAAACCTATCAGATGGACCCCGCGAACGGCGAAGAGGCCCTGCGCGAGGTGGCGCTCGATCTCGCCGAGGGCGCCGACAGCGTCATGGTGAAGCCCGGCCTTCCCTATCTGGACATCGTGGCAAAGGTGAAGCAGCGCTTCGAAGTTCCCGTCTTCGCCTATCAGGTATCGGGCGAATATGCGATGATCGAGGCCGCCGCCGCGGCAGGGGCAGGCGACCGCGACGCCTTGGTTCTGGAAACCCTGATGGCCTTCAAGCGCGCCGGATGCGCGGGCATTCTCACTTACCACGCGCTACACGCCGCGCGCCTTATGGAGGGATGATGATGGAACCCCTGATCCTGCCGCTCGGAGGCAAAACCCCCAAGATTCACCCGAGCGCCTTCATCGCGCCGGGCTGCAGCATCATCGGCGATGTCGAGATCGGCCCCGACGCCAGCATCTGGTACAATTGCGTCATCCGTGCCGACTGCAACTATATCCGCATCGGCGCGCGCTCCAATATCCAGGACGGGACGGTGGTCCATTGCGACAGTGACAGGGATGGATCGGGCGGCTTCCCCACCATCATCGGCGACGACGTCCTTGTGGGCCATATGGTGATGCTGCATGGCTGCATATTGAAGGACCGCGCCTTTGTCGGCCTTGGCTCCATCGTCATGGACGGCTGCGTGATAGAGGGCGACGCCATGCTCGCCGCCGGGGCCATGCTGACGCCCGGCAAGACCATCCCGCACCGCCAGCTTTGGGCGGGCCGCCCGGCAAAATATATGCGCGACCTGGACGACAATGCCGTCACCGGCATGCGCGAGGGCGTCGACTATTATGTCCACAATGCAAAGGCGCATATGGGCGCGGTGAAGGCGCTGTAGCAGATCGCCCCCTGCCCAGGCAGTTGCCCCGCCCCCTTCCAGCAGCTTCAGGAATTGCGTGGTCTCTGCCTCCGCAGCGGCGATGATGGCGCCTAAAGGGTCTAGCCCAAACCCCCTCCCTTCGCTAAGGGGCACGGCATGACCACCGCCAGTTCGCAAATCACCCCGCAGGTCGTCGCCGACCATGGCTTTTCCCCTGAAGAATATGACCGCGTCCTCCACGCGCTCGGCCGCGAGCCCAACCTGACGGAGCTCGGCATTTTTTCGGTCATGTGGTCCGAGCATTGCAGCTATAAGTCCAGCCGCATCCACCTGAAAAAGCTGCCGACGGAAGGCCCCCAGGTCATCTGCGGCCCCGGCGAGAATGCGGGCGTTGTCGACATCGGCGATGGCCAGGCCGCCATCTTCAAGATGGAGAGCCACAACCATCCGAGCTATATCGAGCCCTATCAGGGCGCTGCGACCGGTGTCGGCGGCATATTGCGCGACGTCTTCACCATGGGCGCGCGCCCGGTGGCGAACATGAACGCGCTCCGCTTCGGCCGCCCCGATCATCCGAAGATGCGTCACCTCCTCTCCGGCGTGGTTTCCGGCATTGGCGGCTACGGCAATTGCGTCGGCGTCCCGACCGTCGGCGGAGAGGTGAACTTCCACCCCGCCTATGACGGCAACATCCTGGTGAACGCCATGACTGTGGGCGTCGCCGACACGGACAAGATCTTCTATTCGGCCGCCTCCGGCGTCGGAAATCCCATCGTCTATGTCGGCTCAAAGACCGGCCGCGACGGCATTCACGGCGCCACCATGGCCAGCGCCGACTTTGGCGAGGACAGCGATGAAAAGCGCCCGACCGTTCAGGTCGGCGATCCCTTCACCGAGAAGCTCCTCATCGAAGCCTGCCTTGAGTTGATGGCGTCCGACGCCATCGTGGCCATTCAGGACATGGGCGCGGCAGGGCTCACCAGCTCCAGCGTCGAAATGGCGTCCAAGGGCGGCGTCGGTATCCGGCTGGACATGGACAAGGTTCCCCAGCGCGAAACCGGCATGACCGCTTATGAAATGATGCTGTCGGAATCGCAGGAGCGCATGCTGATGGTCCTGAAGCCCGGCCATGAGGCACAGGCGCAGGCGATTTTCCACAAATGGGAGCTCGATTTCGCGGTCATCGGCGAAGTCACCGACACCGGCCGCATGGTCCTCATCCACAAGGGCGAGACCGTCTGCGACATTCCCCTTGCCCCGCTCGCCGACGAAGCCCCGCTCTACGACCGCCCCGCCATGCCGCGTGACGAGTATAAAATCTGGACCGGCATCGAGCCGCTCGGCGACGTGCCCCAAAGCACCGACCTCACCGCCGACCTGCTGAAGCTCATGGGCAGCCCCGACATCGCCAGCCGCCGTTGGATCTGGGAGCAATATGATCATAAGGTCGGCGCCGACACCGTTCAGGCCCCGGGAGGCGACGCGGCCGTGGTCCGCGTCCACGGCACGCAAAAGGGCATCGCGATCAGCACCGACTGCACCCCGCGCTATTGCTATGCCGACCCCTATGAAGGCGGCAAGCAGGCCATCGCCGAATGCTGGCGGAACCTCTCCGCCGTTGGCTCCACGCCGCTTGCGGTCACCAACTGCCTCAACTTCGCGAACCCGCAGCGCCCCGAAATCATGGCGCAGTTCACCGGCTGCCTCGAAGGCATGGGCGACGCCTGCCGCGCGCTCGACTTCCCCATCGTTTCGGGCAATGTCAGCCTTTATAATGAGAGCAAGGCGACCGGCGGCGGCAGCGCCATTCTCCCGACGCCCGCGATCGGCGGCATCGGCCTTCTCCAGAATGTCGGGCAAATGGCCACCGTGGCGTTCAAGGCCGAAGGCGAAGCCATCTTCCTCGTGGGTGAGACGGCTGGCCATCTCGGCCAATCCCTCTACCTCCGCGAACTCCACGCCCGCGAAGACGGCGCCCCGCCGCCTGTCGATCTGGCGAAGGAAAAAGCCCATGGCGACTTCGTCCGCGCACTTGTTGCGGAAGGCAAAGTCACGGCGGTACACGATATTTCGGACGGCGGCCTGCTCGTTGCCATCGCCGAAATGGCGCTGGCTGGAAACATCGGCGCGACCCTGGAAGCCATCAGCGACGCCGCCACAGCCTTCGGCGAAGACCAGGCCCGCTACATCGTCACCACCCGCGATGCGGCGGCGCTTGAGGCGGCAGGCGTACCCGTGAAACGCATCGGCACCACCGGCGGCGACGCGATCGAGGTGGACGGAAAAGCGGTGGCGCTGTCGGACCTGCGCACGGCCCATGAAGGCTTCTTCCCCGCTTTGATGGAAGCTTAATCTCCTCCTCCTTCATGGAGGTATCGGGCGGAAAGGCGATGCGAAGCAACGCTCGCCTCTCTCTCCCGTCGTGCCTGGGAAGGCAAGGACGCAGCTTTTTGCCGAATGGGGGGAAAGGAAGCCGGGTCCCTGCCTGCGCAGGGACGACAGCAAGTGAGGGACGGTTTAAGCAAGGCCCCCGTCCGGCTCTTTGTATTCCGGCATCACGAATTGCCTGTCCAACAGGTAAATTCCTTCAAACTCAACGTGCCACCTTCCAACAATCCGCCCCGCCAACGAATTCCGTATCGAGCGTTATAGATGATTGACACAATGGCGCATTGAAGTGCTAAGGACGCGGGCAGTAAAGGGGTTCATCATCATGGCTTTCGCGTGTCCTTCCGTCAGGTAAAGCAAGTTGTGGCTCTGATTGGCGCTGCATTTGCACTTCATTCGGGAACTGCCTCCGCTGATGCCGGTGCGCCGCTTGACACCGGCAGCGTGGCTCCGATCGACTTCAGCCTTCCTGAGCAAAGTCCGCAGGAAGCCTTGCTCCTTCAGGCCGCGAGCCTTCAGGACACGCCCGCCGCGCCTCCGGTCTATGGCCCCGAGGAAACCGCCGAAGCTCCTGCCGGGGACGGCGGAACGCGTGTTTCTTTCGGTCACCAGATCGGCGCCATGAAGTGGGAGCTGGGGCTGGCGCTCACATGGATGACGGCCTCCAACATCGTGAAGATCAGCCGGGATGGCGGCCGCGATTTCCGCTTCAAGGATGAGGGCTGGTTTGGGGATGACACCGTGAATCTGGGCATGGACAAGTTGGCCCATGCCTGGAACACATATTGGCTGACGGACGTGATCGAGGCGCGCATCCGGCACAAGACCGGCGCGACCAACGCCGCTGTCCCCGCCGCCGCCATGTCCATGGGGCTGATGCTCTACAGCGAACTGTGGGACGCCCATAAGAAGACGAGCGGCTTTTCCTTTCAGGACCTTGCCATGAACGCTGCGGGCGCTGGTTTTTCGGTGCTCCGCAACAATGTGCCCCGGCTGGACGAGAAGCTCGATTTCCGGCTGCTTCTATTGCCCAATAGCGACATCTACACATTCTCCGGCAAGCGCCATTACCGGCAAATGCGCTATATCCTTGCGCTGAAGCTCGCGGGCTTTAAGGGAATGGAGCGGAGCCCGCTGCGTTTCCTGGAGCTTCACGCGGGCTATTATGCGACAGGCTTCACCGCCGCCGAGGAACGGCGCGGCGAAGAGCGGCGCCAGAAGCCCTTTGTCGGGATAGGAATCAACGTCAACCAGCTGCTTTTCGGCAGCCGCCGTCCATCCGGCTGGGCCGGCCGCGCGGCCAGCGAGGGCCTGCAATATCTTCAGGTGCCTTACACCGCCTATCATGTGCATTAGGGTGATAAAAAAGGGGATGGAACGCAGATTTGCCTGGGCAGCAGCCTGTGCCGTCATGGCCTTCGCCGCTCCTGCATTGGCGGCCGATGGCGTCGAAATCCTGATCAGCGAAGCGGGGCAAATCGATCGGGACGGGTCGGCCCTTGTCGACCTCCTGCTGCTGAACAATGGCCCTGACAGCAGGGACATGCCCCTGCCCGACCGTGTCGAGGCTGAGGTCATGTTTGGCAAAGCGTCTCCGGTCTGGCTTGAGCGCGCCCCGGATACGCCCGCGACCATCGCGGTCCCGCCGAAGGGCTTTGCGCGCGCCCGCTATCGTTTCACTCCACCGCCGGGCCAGGGTCAAGGCGCGGCACTCATCAGCATCCCTTCATGGGCAACCCAGCAGGTGGCGATGAGCCCCTCGCCCCCGGCCGCCGGCAAGGTGGAACTGGCTTCCCAACCAAAACCCGCCCCGCAGGCGCACAGGACGGCAGGCGCGAATGGTTTTTTCGACAATCTGTCGGCCTATGAACCAATGTATATCGTCTTCGGCACCGCCGAGGATAGCGAGTGGCGGGTTCAGCTCAGCTTCAAATACCGCCTTCTAGGCGCACCGCCCTCGGACAGTTCATCCTGGAATGATGGGCTTTATCTGGGCTTCACGCAGCGGCTGTTCTGGGACAGTGCCTCGGACGCGTCCTTCCGCGATGCCAATTATCTGCCCGAACTCTTCTATCGCACCCGCCCCTTTTCCCTCGGCTCCAATGGCCAATTCGGGGTTCAGGCGGGGATACAGCATGAATCCAACGGACGCTCCGGCGATCTGGGGCGAAGCGTCAACAATGTCTATGTATCGCCCCATGCCATGTTCGATCTTGGCGGCGGGTACAAGCTGACCCTGGCGCCTCGCGCCTGGGTTCTGGTGGGCGGACGAGCGGGCAACCCGGATATCCAGCGCTACCGCGGAAACACCGGCCTCAACGTGCAAATCGGCCAGGATGACGGCCTGCGCCTGTCCGCCTATAGCCGATATAATTTTTCCACGGGCAAGGGCGCGGTGACGACCGAACTGTCCTATCCGCTGCCGCGCCTCTTTGGCGGCGGGCCTGAATTTTATTTGTTCGGCCAGAGCTTCGTTGGCTATGGGGAAAGCCTGCTCGACTATGACCGGCGCATGACCCGTCTCAGGGTGGGTCTCGCCATCACCCGTTGAACAAAGCTCACGCCTCGGCCCCGAATTGCCGCAGAGCGGTCCGCAAATTGCCCTCTGCGGCGGCCAATAAAGCCGTGCTTTCGGCAGGGTTGCAGCCGAGCGCGATAAGCGCCGCGAGCTTTATGTCGCCATCCGCCCGCGCAAGCGCCTCCTGCGCGACCGGAGCGCCGACGCCTGCAATCTCACATACCATCTCAACGGCGCGGCGGCGGAGTTTGTCGTTCGATGCGCGCATGCTGACCATCAAACCCTTGTAGACCCGCCCCAGGCGCAGCATCAGGGCCGTGGAAAACAGGTTGAGGGCGATCTTCTGGGCAGTTCCCGCCTTCATCCTGGTGGACCCGGCGATCACCTCTGCGCCCGTGTCCAAAAGGATGGGATGGGCCACCATCTGCAGCAGTGGCGTTCCACCATTATTGGCAATGCCAACCGTCAGGGCCCCGCCCGGAAGCGCCGCCTGGACAGCAGCCAGGGTATAGGGCGTCCTTCCACTCGCAGCGAGGCCCACCACGACATCGTGCGGGCCCGGTATCAGGCCACGCATCGCATCTTCGCCCGCCACGACGTCATCCTCCGCTCCCTCGACGCTGGAGAGGAGGGCATCGGTCCCGCCCGCGATCAGATAAGCCGTGCGTTCGCTGCCCCAGCCATAGGTGGGACCCAATTCGACACCATCCTGAACCGCTATTCGCGCCGAGGTGCCGGCACCCGCATAGATGAGCCGCCCCCTTGGATCGCGAAGCCGCGCGGCCGCCTCGTCAGCAGCCCGCGCGATGACGTCGGCCTGTGGCAGCACCGCTGCACCCGCCCCAAGCTGGCCTTCCAACATCGCCATAACCGCCTCACTGGTCGGCCAAAGGTCCAGATCAGCGTAGCGGGCGCCCTTTGCTTCTGTGGACATGACAGTCTCTCCTTGGCCGCAACCGCGCATCAGGATATTCCATCAGATCATGGAATTATATCTCGGAATCGATGCGGGCGGCACCCATACACGGGCAAGGCTCGTGTCCGGGGATGGCCAGGTGCTGGGCACCGGCAAGGGAGGACCGGCCAATACCCCTGCTGGCCTGCCAAGCGGCTTGCTGGCCATCGAGGACGCCTGGTCGCAGGCGCTTACCGGTGCTGGCATCAGTTCGGGCAGGGTTTCCACCATATATGCGGGCCTCGGCATGGCGGGGCTCAACCGCCGGGGCGTCCTGGAGGGTCTCAAGGGGCATGCATTCCCCTTCCGCTCCATTGCCTTTGCAAGCGATGCGGCAATCGCCAATCTCGGCGCCCATGCCGGCGGTGACGGCGCAGTCGTGATCGTTGGCACTGGAAGCGTCGGCTTTGCCCGCGTCGGCGAGAAGATATTCACCATCGGCGGCTATGGCTTTCCGGTTTCGGACGAAGGGAGTGGCGCCGAGCTTGGCCTGCGGGCCATCCGCCGGGCGCTATGGGCGCGCGACGGACGCATCGAGCATTCCGCCATGACGCTCGAGGTGCTGGACCGGTTCAAGGGTTCCGCCGGGGAAATCGTCGACTGGACAACCCGAGCCACGCCCGCCGACTATGGCGCCTTTGCTCCGATGGTGCTGGACCACGCGACTGCAGGGGACACCATTGCGGAGTTGATCGTGCAGGAGTCCGCCAGGCGCGTCGACAATATCATCCGCACCCTTTTCGATCTCGGTGCCCCCCGCTGCTGCATCATGGGGGGTGTGGCAACCAGGATGCGGGATTGGCTCGCCGCCAGCCTTCGCGCGCGTCTGTCGGACCCTTCTGGGGATCCGCTGGACGGCGCGATTCTCCTCGCCCGCACGCGCGCTGCCCGGAAATAATCTGCATTCCCGAAGCAGGCCCGGCATCCTGCCCGGCTTTCCTCCAGATCAAATCCTTTTTTGCAGTCCGTTTCGCAACCGGTTCGCATCTGGTGCGTTGGATGCGCATGAACAAGCATAGCGCCAAAGCCGACTTGAACGAATCGGCGCCGTTGACCGGACCTGCTC
>DATEFI010000063.1:0-7795 GCA_035280705.1 Rhizorhapis sp.
TTGCTCTCCACCTCCATGCGCAGGCGGCTGGCTGCCTCGTCCATCAGGTCGATGGCCTTGTCGGGCAGGAAACGGTCGGTGATGTAGCGGTGGGACAGCGTCGCTGCGCTGACGATCGCGCCGTCGGTGATCCGCACGCCATGGTGAAGTTCATATTTCTCCTTCAGGCCGCGGAGGATGGAGACGGTGTCCTCTACCGTCGGCTCGCCCACGAAGACGGGCTGGAACCGGCGCTGCAAGGCAGGGTCCTTCTCCACATATTTGCGATACTCGTCGAGCGTGGTCGCGCCGATGCAGTGCAACTCGCCGCGCGCCAAAGCGGGCTTCAGCAAGTTTGACGCGTCCATCGCGCCCTCGCTTTTCCCCGCGCCTATCAGGGTGTGCATCTCGTCGATGAAGAGGATGATATCGCCTTCGCCCGCCTTCACCTCGTCAAGCACGCCCTTGAGGCGCTCCTCGAACTCGCCGCGATATTTGGCGCCCGCGATCAGGCTGCCCATGTCGAGCGCCATCAGCGTTCGGTCCTTGAGGCTATCGGGAACGTCCCCATTGGCGATGCGCAGGGCAAGGCCCTCGGCGATGGCTGTCTTGCCGACCCCCGGTTCGCCGATCAGGACGGGGTTGTTCTTGGTGCGGCGGGCTAGGATCTGGATGGTGCGGCGGATTTCCTCGTCGCGGCCGATGACCGGGTCGAGCTTGCCCTCGCGCGCCGTGGCGGTGAGATCGCGGGCGAATTTCTTGAGCGCATCATAGCGGTCTTCGGCGCTGGCGGTGTCCGCCCCGCGGCCGCCGCGCAACTGATTGATCGCGGCATTGAGCGCCTCGGCCTTGACGCCTGCATTGGCAAGCGCCTTCCCCGCCGCCGTGGTGGTGGCGAGGGTGAGCGCGAGCAGCAGCCGCTCGACCGTCACATAGCTGTCCCCGGCCTTCTGCGCGATCTGCTCGGCCTGATCGAGCAGGCGGACGCTGTCATTGTCGAGGCCGGGCGTCTGCTGCGCGCCGCTGCCCGACACCGCCGGAACCTTGGCGAGCGCTGCATCGGTCTCCCGCATCGCCGCAGCGGCATCGCCGCCGCTCGCGCGGATGAGGCCGGATGCCATGCCCTGATCGTCTTCCAGCAGGGCCTTCAGCAGATGTTCAGGTGAGATGCGCTGATGGTTGAGGCGGATCGCCACGGTCTGCGCCGATTGGAGAAAACCCTTGGCGCGGTCAGTGAATTTTTCGAGGTTCATAACAGCCCTGTTCCTTTCCGCATCCAGATAATGTTGTATTTATGCAACACAAGAGTGGGACCGAAAAATGTTCTGCAACTGTATCGTGCCGCTGACATAGCGGTTGCGCAGGGGCTGACCGCCGCTATTGTCCTCATCTAAATCCCCGCCGAACCAATGGTTTCGATCAACATAAGGATTTGCCATGCTTCGCCGCCTCACCCTCGCACTCGCCGCCTCGGCCCTTGCAATGTCGGCATCCATCGCCGCCGCGCAAGAGCCTGCACCGGTAGCGAAACTAATTTCGCAGGTGGACATACCCTATAAGGAATTCACCTTATCCAACGGCCTGCGGGTGATCGTACATGAGGATCGGAAGGCTCCCATCGTCGCCGTTTCCGTCTGGTACAATGTCGGTTCGAAGAACGAGCCGGAGGGCAAGACCGGCTTTGCGCACCTGTTCGAACATTTGATGTTCAACGGATCGGAGAATGCGCCGGGGGACTTTTTCGAACCGCTGCAGCAAGTCGGCGCGACGGACTTCAATGGCACCACCTGGTTCGACCGCACCAATTATTTCGAAACGGTCCCGACATCCGCGCTGGACGTGGCGCTGTTCCTTGAAAGCGACCGCATGGGCCATTTGCTGGGCGCGGTGACGCAGGAAAAGCTCGATAACCAGCGCGGCGTCGTCCAGAATGAGAAGCGCCAGGGCGACAATCAGCCTTATGGCCTGGTCGAATATGCGCAACTCGCGGCGCTCTTCCCGCCCGATCATCCTTACGGCCACAGCACGATCGGCTCTATGGCCGATCTCGACAAGGCAAGCCTTGGCGATGTGAAGCAGTGGTTCATCGACCATTATGGCCCCAACAATGCCGTGCTGGTGCTCGCGGGCGATATCGACGCCAAGCAGGCAAGGCCGCTGGTCGAGAAATATTTCGGCGATATTCCCAAGGGCAAGGCGGTTCCGCCGGTGGCTGCTCCGGTCCCTACCCTGTCCGCCCCCAAGGCTGAGGAAATGAAGGACCGGGTGGCAACCGCCCGCCTCTATCGCAACTGGATCGTTCCCGGCCTCAACGATCCTGACTCCCTCCCCCTCGAAGTGGGGATGAGCGTGCTGGGCGGCCTCGCAAGTTCGCGATTGGACAACATCCTTGTCCGCGACGAGCAGGTCGCCGTTCGCGTGACCGCCGGCCTTCAGGAATTTGCGCAACTCGGGATGGTGGAAATCACTGCCGATGTGAAGCCGGGCGTCAGTGCCGAAGCCGTGTCGAAGCGGCTGGACGCGATCATTGCCGACTTCATTGCCAAGGGTCCGACGGCGGACGAAGTGCAGCGCGTCGCGACGCAGACGGTGTCCGGGCGCATTGCGGGTCTTGAGCAGGTGGGCGGCTTTTCCGGCAAGGCAGTGGCGCTGGCGGAGGGGGAGCTTTATTCCGACGACCCTGAATTCTACAGGAAGCGCCTCGCCGCGCTCGCGACGGTGACCCCTGAAAGGGTGACCGCGGCCATGCAGAAATGGCTGCGCCGTCCCGTCTATGCCCTGCGCGTGTTGCCGGGGGAGCGGGGCACCTATGAGGAGGCGGCGGCTTCGAAGGGCAGCCGCACCGGCGTGCTCTCCGCCCCGGCCTTCTACAAGGCGCCCGGCGATGACAGCGCCGGTTCTGCCGATGTGAAGGAACCGCTGGCCGCGGTGGACCGCAGCAAATTGCCGGAGGTGGGGCCGACCCCCAATGTCGATTTCCCGGCGGTGGAAAGCACGACACTGTCCAACGGCATAAAGGTGCATTTCGCCCGGCGCGACACGATCCCGGCGATCCAGCTTTCCGTTGTCTTCGATGCGGGCAATGCCGCCGATCCCAGGGACAAGCTCGGCACGCAATCGCTGATGCTGTCGCTTCTGGAGGAAGGCACCACCAGCCGCAACAGCATCCAGATTGCCGAAGAGCAGGAAAGGCTGGGCGCCAGCATAAGCGCCGGGGCGACGATGGACCGCACCAGCGTGTCCATGTACGCGCTGATGCCGAACCTTGCGCCCTCGCTCGACCTGATGGCGGACATCATCAAGAACCCGGCCTTCGAACCGCGCGAGCTGGAGCGCATGCGCGCGACGCAGCTTGCCAGGATCGCCAGCGAAAATACGCAGCCGATGAGCATTGCGCTCCGCACCCTGCCGCCGCTGCTGTTCGGCAAGGACCATCCCTATGGCGTCCCCTTCACCGGGACCGGCGACCCGGCGGTGGTGGAAAAGCTGACCCGCAACGATCTTGCCGGATTTCACAATAAATGGATCCGCGCCGACAATGCAGAGATTTTTGCCGTCGGCGATACCACGCTCGCTGAGCTGAAGCCACTGCTGGAGAAATATTTCGGCCTCTGGCGGATGACGCGCGACATGAAGGGGACCAAGAATTTCAATCTGCCCACGCCTGCGGACCAGCAGCGCATCATCCTCGTCAACCGCCCGCAATCGCCGCAGTCGGTGATCCTCGCGGGCAAGGTGCTGGATGCCAAGGGAACGGACGAGCTGGTGACGCTGCTCGCCGCAAATGACGTGCTCGGCGGCAATTTCCTTTCCCGCATGAACATGGATCTGCGCGAGACCAAGGGCTGGTCCTATGGCGTTCGCGGCAGCATCAACCGGGTGCAGCACGATGTGCCCTACATCCTGAGCGCGCCAGTGCAGGCGGACCAGACGGGTCCCGCCATCGCCGCCTTGAAAGCCGACATGAAGGAGTTCCTCGGCCCCAAGGGCGTCACCCCGGCCGAGCTCGCCCGCACCGTCAACGGCAGCGTCCGGGAGCTTCCCGGCAGCTATGAAACCTCCGCGGACGTGATTGGGCAGATGCAGCGCGACCGGCTCTATGACCGGCCATTCGATTATGTCGAGGGGCTGGCCGCCAAATATCGCGCCATGACCGCCAAGGACCTTGACAGCGCCGCCCGCGCCGCGATTGATCCCGATAAATTCACCTGGGTCGTCGTCGGGGACAAGGCCAAGGTCATGGGCCAGCTCGAAAAGCTCGGCATGCCCATCACCGTGGTTGAGGCCCCTGCAGCGCCTCAACCCGCAACTTCGCCAGCAGGAGACCAATGATGGCAACAGTAGACGGCGCCTATGACTGCATCACCAAGACGCCCATGGGCGATCAGCCGTCCGTTTTCACGGTGATCAGCAATGGCGACAGCTTCCATGGCACCAATGCGGGGCCGCTGGGCTCGCTCGACGTCAAGGAAGGCAAGGTCGAGGGCAACCGGCTGCGCTGGAAGATGGAGATGGTGGTTCCCATGCCCATGACGCTGGACGCCGAAGCTGTGGTCGAGGGGGATAGGCTGACCGGCACCATCCAGGCCGGCGCCTTCGGAGCGATGGCGATGACGGGCAAGCGGCGGAGCTGAGGCACGTTTTGGTCAGAGCGAAAGCCCCTCTCCAGTGGGTGAGGGGTTCCACGCTACTGGCAGGGCACAACCCCTCACCAACTCCGGCCAGGCTGCAAGGCAGCCAGGCCTCCATATCCTCTCCCACTGGAGAGGAAACACAGGGTCCGTTTCTCGTACAAAAAAGGCCCGCCGATCCCTGGACCGGCGGGCCTTTTTGCCGAGGCTTGAACCTTATTGCACCGTCACGGTCACCGCGCGGCGGTTCTGGGCCCAGGCGCTTTCGTCCGAGCCAGTGGCGGCCGGGCGTTCCTTGCCATAGCTGATGGTGCTGATCCGCGCTTCCGGGATGCCGAGAGACACCAGATAATTTTTGGCCGCATTGGCCCGCCGCTCGCCGAGCGCCAGGTTGTAGTCGCGGGTGCCGCGTTCGTCGGCATGCCCCTCGATGGTGACGCGGACATTGGCATTGGCCTGCAGCCACTGCGCCTGGCTCTGCAGGGTCGCCTGATCCTGCGCGTCGATGTCATATTTGTCGGTGTCGAAGAAGACCCGGTCCGACGACACGCTGGCCATGAAGTCTTCCTGGCTGCCCTTGACCGGACCGGAGGCGGGCGGCGTATAGGGGGCCTGCTCGGACTGTGCCGGGGCAGGGGGAAGCTCGGGCGGCGCCTTCTTGGCGCAGGCTGCCAGCGCCAGGATGGACGTGGCGATCAACATGTGGCGGGTTATTCTCGTCATCATTTTCTCCCTTCGAACTAAATGAACAACGCCCCCCGGAAACTGGGGTGATGCTCAATGCAATTTGTTACGCAGTCAAGATGAATTGGTTCCCGCCGCTCATGGCAGCAGCGGGCCCCAGGCCGGATCGGATCCGTCGATCGGCGTCGGCAGCTTGCGTTCATTGACGCCGGTCAGGTCCACCTGCCAGATCTCGGACTTGCCCGACCGTCCCTGGCTGGTCCGGAAAAACTGGATGACGCGTCCGTTGGGCGACCATGTGGGCGCCTCGTCCTGCCAGCTATTCGTCAGCAGCCGCTCCCCGCCGCCGGATGGCGACATCACGCCGATGCGGAAATTGCCCGCGATCTTGGTGAAGGCGATGAGGTCGCCGCGCGGGCTCCATTCAGGCGTCGCATAGCGGCCGCCGCCAAAGCTGATGCGGTGCTGGCTCGAACCGGCGGCGTCCATCACATAGATTTGCTGCGATCCCGAACGGTCGCTTTCGAACACGATCTTGCTGCCGTCAGGCGAAAAGCTGCCTCCCACATCGATGCCCGGCGTGTTGGTCAGGCGCTGCGGCGTGCCGCCCGTGGCGGGAACCTTGTAGATATCGGTATTTCCCGCCACCGCCATCGAATAGAGGATGGTCTTGCCGTCGGGCGACCAGCGCGGCGCGAAGGTCGGGTTGCTGCTTTCGGTCACCAGCCGCTGCTTGCCGGTGCCGATATTATAGACATAGATGCGCACCCGCTTCCCGATATAGCTCACATAGACGATCGAACCATAATCCGGGGAAAAGCGCGGCGTGAGCGCGATGCTCTGGCCGTTGGTGATGAAGCGGTGATTGGCCCCGTCGCTGTCCATGATGGCAAGGCGCTTGGTCCGGTTCTCCTTGGGACCGCTTTCGGCGATATAGGCAATGCGGCTGTCGAAGAAGGGCGATTCCCCGGACAGGCGCGCATAGATGGCGTCCGCGCATTTATGCGCCGCCCGCCGCCATTCGCGCGGCGCGATGACATAGCCGGCGCGTGTCAGCTCCTGCTTCAGCGCCACGTCGTAAAGATAGCAGCCGACCGTCAGCTCGCCATTGGGATTGGCGCGGACAAAGCCCTGAACCAGCGCTTCGGCATTGGTGCTTGTCCAGGTGGGGAAGTCCGGCATGGTGACTTCGGGGAAGGTGATCTGCTTCACCCCCGCAGGTCCCATCGGCCGGAACAGGCCGCTGCCGCGCAGGTCGGACGCAATGACTTCCGCAACCTGCCGCCCCAGCGCAGTGGTCGCCCCGGCAGGCGTTTCGACATTCTGGTCAGTCGGCATGGCCGGAACGGCTATGCGGAGATCGCTATCGATCTCGCCGGTCACATCGACGGAAAGTTGCGCATTTGCGGATGTGACGGTGAACAACACCATGCTTGCCAAAAGCGAACCAGCCAGCTTCTTCATCATCATTGTGCTTTCCTCGCATAAACTCGAAGTGGACTGAGCCAACGCCATTCGTTGTAATATTCAACGGGCAGGTTGCGGAATGGGGAGGCTTGCAGAACCGCCTGCACTGCCCGTTCCTTGTAGAGCGCGACTTGCGGCCTGTTGTTTTCGGTTTCGCCCTGGATATCGATAACCTCCGGCGTGCCGACGACAGCGCCGTTGCGGTCGAGCTTCACATCCAGCAGCGCCACCAGTTTCTCCACATCCGCGCCGGACGGAAGGCGCAGATGAGGATAGATCTGGCTACTGATCACGGCGTTGAGGCTCGCCACCTGCGCGCTGCTCATCTTTTGCGCGGGCGGCGTGACGGCGGTGCCGGTCGATCTTTCTGTCTGAATGCCCTTCAGGAAATCATCGCCAAGGCGCGATCCCCGCGCCTGCTTTTCGGGCTTCGGCTTGGCCTTGGGCGCTTCGGGTCTGGCTTCCGACTTTTTGGGAGGCGCGGGTTTTGGTTTCACCTTTTCCGCAGGCTTGGGCGCGGGGGCAGGTTCCGCCTTCTTCGGAGGCGCAGGCACCGGCTCGGGCTCCGCCACCGGCTTTGGCTCCGGCGCGGCCTCCTCGGTCGGGCCCAGTTCAGGCGCCTCGCTTGCGCGCATTTCCTCCTCGGAAATTTGCGGCGCGGCCATTTCCATGCCCACCTTGTCGACCAGCGTCACCTCGATCGGCGGCGTACGAAGCTTCAACGGATTGGGGGTCGAAAGAAAGCCGACCGACAGCACACCGAACAGGAGCACATGTCCCGCGGTTGCGATGCCAAGGCCGATTTTCTCAGCGCGCTCCATCGTCTGCTTTTTCTAGCTCTGGCCTGATGAATCGGTGCTGACAAGCGCGACGCGGTTAAGGCCCGCCCGGTTGAGCTCGCCCATCACCAGCATCACCTGGCCATAATCCAGCACCCGGTCCGCGCGCAGATAGACCTGCGGGGCCTCGCCGCCATTGCCCTTCTCCTGCTTGATCTGCTCCAGCACCTGCGGAAGGTCGGACATGGGCGTTTC
>DATEFI010000064.1:0-2619 GCA_035280705.1 Rhizorhapis sp.
GTTTGTTTGGAACAAGAGGCTCTGTCTTCGAAGGGCCTTAAAGCTGAGCCGGAGAAGGCGTCAAGCGACGTGTCGTCCTTTGCTAATCTCACAACATTGAACAATCTCTTTATCGTTGATTCCACTAAAATCTTTGTTGCGGATTTGCTCGCGAAGCCTCCCCGAATGAGACACCGATCATGGAGGACTTTTTTGAATGCCTCGTACACATCTCTATCGGGTTCTTGAGGATTGCGCCAAAACTCGTCTAAAGGGCCTTGATGAGTAATGCCGCAGACGGAGTAAATGGCACTTCCCAAGGCAATGACGGGTGCTTCGACGGCCAAGGCAAAAGTGGCCGATGTGCTGTTCACCGTCACCATGCCATGTGAAGTCTGCGCAAGCTGACTGAGTTCGCCGCCCGCAACGTGGATCAGCCTATCTTCTAACCTCAGCCGACTCGCCTGCCTCTCCACAAATTTGCGCCAGTCGAAGAAGGAACATTCGAGCGGATGTTCCTTAACCACCAGCAGCGTGTCCTTTGGAGCGAAAGCCGCGAAGCTTTCGAAGACATACTCCGCTGCTTCCTGCATGCTGCTGAAAGGCGAATGGGTGCGGATCTGGTAGTCGGAACTCAGTTGTAGCGGGAACAGGAAATAGGGCTTGTTTTCGATTCGCTCCAACGCCTCCACCGTCCGGCGCTCTGTCTTCTCCTGCCGCCAAAACTTCCACAGCCACCCGAAACCTTCCATTAGGATGGAGCCAGGGCGGTGGGCGCGGTAGAATGGAAAGCGCAGCAGCAGTCGTCCAGCAATGACCCTGTGGTAATACCAATAGGAATCCCGCGCGCGGCGTTTGAAGCTGGCGGTAATGGGGGGAAGATCGGGTATGGGAGGCAGGGATTTGGCCTGCTCCAGGAACCATTTCGGATCGCGCGAGAGTTTCGAATGGCCATTCACGCCATCCGGCTCTAGCGTCACCCAATTGGGACGGATATAGCCTTCCTCGAACACATGGACGTTGATCTGGCGCAGGCGTGCCATCTGGTGGGCGGCCATATGCATCGGGCGGCAATCGCCGAAAAGGATCAGGTCGGTGATGTCCTTTTCGCGCAGGAACTTGTCGACATAGAGCGCCCAGCGGGACATGCGGCCGCGATAGTCGGTCGCTTCGCCCGGCCAGTCGTGCTTGTCGCCGCCGTTCAAGTTGATCCGGTGGACTTCGCAGCCTCGTTCCTTAAGTTTTTGACCCAATAGCCAGAAAAAGGGTCCGGGGGGACCTTGCAGGAAAAGGAAGGACCGCCGGGGAGGGCGCTGGTGCTTCATGATGAACCCTTCAAAACCTCTTCATGGTTCGCATAAGCGTGCCCTGCAGCCGGCGCAGCAGAACGATGACGCTGTTTTCTTTTTTCACGCCGGCGGCAAGCCTCTCTATCAGCACTTCCGGCGGACAAGGCAAGCCGGTTAATGGGTCTAGATAGCGCGGATAGAGGAGAAGCGTTGCCGCTATCAATTCGGTGAGGCTCCGCTTCGCATTGCGGCGCGCGAGGACGGGGCCGAGATCGGTCGTCAGGCCCCAGCCGGCATAGAAAGGGATGCCGTGCGTAGTGACGGATTTGCCGCGAATTAGCGCCTCGAAACCCGCCAGCGAAGTCAAGACATGAACATGATCCGCCATGTCTATAAGCGCAGTGATCGGGACCTCCCGCGCGATTTCATTGGCGAGAGTCAGTGCTTCCGCGTCGGGGATGTGACCTTTGCGGTGGCCGGCGTCGACATCGGGGTGCGGACGGTAGATGATGAAGGCTGCGGGCTCCAGAGTGCGGACGCGGCGTAGGAGATCGAGGTTGCTCTTGACGCTGCCGCCGCCCTTCAGCACCGACCGGTCGTCCTCGACCTGGCCTGTCACGAGGATATGCTTGCGATCCCCGCCGCGGCGCTGATGGCTGGCATTGCCGACGGCATATTTGCTGACGCCGGTGGAGATGATGAGCTGCCTTAACTCCTCGGCACGCCTTAGCAACTCGGGGGGGAAGTCGCCCTGGATCAGCAAGTTTTCCAGGCCGCTTGGGCCGCTCGGATCATAATGGGCGCAGAGGCCATCGACGACAATGGAGAGAGGGGGCACGCAGTCCGCGCCCAGGCCGGCCGATCGAATGAAGCCGTCCTCAATCTCGAGCAGGGTTGATCCGGACTGCTCGGCCTGCGCGAGGAAATCAGCCGGAACGCGGGCCTTCCAGATGGCCATGGCTCTTGCGCTATCCGCCTGCTGCAAGGCTTCGCTCGTGGCCGATTTGAAAGGAACTGAGCCTTCCCCGTTCCAGAGCAATGGATCGACCGAGCCGCGCTTCCAGAAGGCTACGCCATAGACCGCCCCGATTTGCCTGTTGGAATCAATAAGCGTCCGCCACTGGCCGAGCAATTGGACAATTTCTGCGGCGCTGACGGCGCGCTGATGGAAAGGCTCTATGAAACTGTACTTGTCGAGCAATTCACTGCAAACAGCGGTGAGGACATCCTGATCCATTCCGCTATTGAGCGCTGCATAGGGGCCATCGCCAAAGGTTCGGAGGCCGCACCGCGCTATGCCGGCCAGCAAAGCGATGTCATCATTGGCATCGGCCCAGATCTGCTTTGCCCT
>DATEFI010000065.1:0-2511 GCA_035280705.1 Rhizorhapis sp.
GAAAGATGGCCGGCGAGCGCATCTACATGGACAAGGAGATGGGCGAATTTTTCGGGGCGGGCCTGGATGAGGACTTCTTCAAGCTGCCGGGTGTCGAACGGTTCTGAACCCAAATGAAGCTGGTGAATCGCGCCCGGCATGATACCGGCGGGCGCGATTTACGTCTATCGACACGCGCGGCCGCGTGAAAGCCGCGCTTAAGGGGGGCGGGGTCATCCGAGACCCAAGCGCCTGGGCTACATAGAAAATGGCGGATGTTGATCCAGGGATCCGGGCCGAAAGCTTCGCGCAATCAAGAGATAGGTTGAGGCCGAAAAGTGGCGGGATATCGTTTCTGACCCAGGGCGGAGAGGTTCCCTCACCCTTGGCGTACGGGAGCGATGGATGAAGGGCGTGAAAATAATAATAGCAACCCTCCTGGCTTTTTTGGGCGCTGCTGCCCCGGCATCTTCTGGATCAGCGCCACAGGAGGCAGCGTGCAAAGCAGAGGGCGGACTTAGTTTCGTTTGCGGCCCGCGGCGGCCAGAGGACATCGCCGTGCTGCCAGGAGAGCGTTGGCTGATTGCGAGCGGGATGGCCAAAGATGGCGGCCTTCATCTTATCGATGTCCGCAACAAGCGCTGGCGGCGCTGGACGGCGGCGTTCAGCGGCACGCCAGATCCGCGTTTTCCAGATTGCAGGCGGCCGCCCGCAACAGGACAGTTTATCGCCCACGGCCTTGCGCTTGTGCCGGGTCGCGCAGGAAGAGCGCGGCTCTATGTGACTGGCCATGGGGAACGCGAAGCTGTTGAGATATTCGACATTGAGGCCAAGGGGACAGAGCCGGCGCTTGCCTGGCGAGGATGTTTGCGGGCGTCCAAAGATGTGGAATTCAACAGTGTCGCGGCGGCACGGGACGGAACAATATTGGCGACCGCGCTCCACCTGCACGGAAAAAGCCTGGCCGACGCGTTCGATGGGAAGGCGACAGGTGCGGTGTTTGAGTGGCGGCCGGGCTATCCCGCCTTTCGTGAGATTGCGGGCACGAGCCTAGCCGCCAATAATGGCATCGCCTTTTCTGAAGACGGCAAGACGGTCTATGTCGCCGCGTCCGCCGCCCGGCAGGTGGTCGCCTTCAGGCGTGGCAAGAACTGGCGGAAGCTGTGGGCAATCGATGTCGGCAACCTTTTGCCGGACAATCTGCGCTGGGGACCGGATGGCAAATTGTACACTGCCGGAATGGTGGACGATGAGCCCGGATGTGGAGGGCCGGTGCGCACCAAAAACGGTGCCGTTGATCTTATGGGATGCGTGCGCGGTTTTGCCGTGGCCGCCATTTCCCCGCGCACAAGAACAGTCCAGGCCGTGTTGGCGAGCCCTCCACTTGCCGGTTATGCCGGCGCGGCCACGGCGGTGCCGGCGGGAGGCTATATCTGGATGAGCTCTTTCTTCGCCGACAGGCTGGCTTATCGGCGCTGGCCCATCGTTCCCGCTGGTTCCCGGAGCCCTCGTCAGGCGCAGGAGAGCGGAAATAACTTTTGAATTGCCCAGCAAATGCTTTACTCGACGCACTGAGGCCTGCCATGAAAATATTTCAATTTCTCGCTTGCGGGGCGCTTGCCGTCATTGCGCCTTTGGTGGCACCGCAGATCGCCGCAGGCAAGGAGTCTTCGCTCCAGTTACCCCAGCCACCAGCTCAATACACCTATGAGCGGGTGCTGCCCCTTGAAGGCGGCCAGAATTTCAGGGAGCTCGGCGGGTATCCGACGGACGATGGCCGCCATGTCCGCTGGGGGCTGCTTTTCCGCTCGGGGTCCATGCAAAAGCTCACTCCCACCGACTTTGCCTATCTTCAAAAGCTGGGCATCCGAACGGTGGTTGACTTTCGTTCCACGCAGGAACGGAGCGCGGAGCCGGTAAATTGGCCGGAAGGCGGACCCAACGTCTTGTCGGTCGACTATGACTTCGGCCTGCTCGCTCGTCACATGACGGGCCTGAAGGACATGAAGCCAGATGAAATGCGCGCCGCGATGGTTGCGATGTACCCCATCATTCTGGACCAGTTCAACGGCCAGTACCGGCGCTTGTTTGAACAGTTGCTGGCGGGACGCGTGCCTTTGGCCTTCAATTGCTCCGCAGGGAGGGACCGCACGGGCGTTGCCGCCGCACTGATCCTGACCGCCCTTGGCGTTCCGCGTGAAACCGTGATCCAGGACTATCTTCTGACCAACCGCTATTTCCATCTGGACCAGGCGGGCCCGGCAGCACGCAACTGGGGCGAAATACCACCCGCGATGCAGGAACAGATGCTGGCTTCCTCACGGCCATCGATAGAAGCCATTTTCAGGATCGTCGATCGGCATCCCGGCGGCGCGAAAGGTTATTTGCGGGACAAGCTGGGCCTCGATCAGTTAAAGATCGCCCGCCTGCGCGCCATGTACACCGAATAGGGCGCTCAGCCCCGGACGGCCAAAGAGCTATTCAGGGATCGGGCTCCTGAGCGCTTCTACATCGAAGATGTGGACGATTTCG
>DATEFI010000066.1:0-5685 GCA_035280705.1 Rhizorhapis sp.
CGCGCGGCCTGGGTGGAATTGCAGCCTTTCACCGGACGCACGCACCAGTTGCGTGTCCATATGGCGGCGATTGGGCACCCCATCGTCGGCGACGGCAAATATGGCGGCAAGGATGCGTTTCTGAGCGGCTCGATCAGCCGCAAGATGCACCTTCACGCCCGCCGCATCAGGATCGACCATCCCGATGGCGGACAGATCGACGTAAAGGCGGAACTGCCCTCGCATTTCGCCCAAAGTCTTGAAAATCTGGGCTTCGATCTGGCCCTCGGTGACTTGCCGATTGATGAAGGACGGCCCGAACCCAGCCGGGATCAGCTCAAGCAACGCGCCAAGGCGCATGCGAAGCAGGTACGCAAGGAACGGCGGGGGGAGCGCCGGTCGAGGGGACACAAGTGAACCGTCTTGCCATTTTCGACTGCGACGGCACGCTGGTCGACAGCCAGCACAATATCTGCACCGCCATGGATCGCGCCTTCGAGGCAGTGAAGCTGCCGCCGCCGCCCCGATACCGGACCCTGGCGGTGGTCGGGCTCAGCCTTCCCGAGGCGATGGCGGTCCTGCTGCCGGAAGCCGAAGCGGATTTCCACCTGCATGTCGCCCAGCAGTACAAGCAGGTGTTTCAGGCCATGCGCGGAGCGGGGCTGGTGCATGAGCCGCTGTTCGACGGCATTGCCGATCTGGTCGACCGGCTGGACAGGGAGGGCTGGCTGCTGGGCGTGGCGACGGGCAAGTCGGACCGGGGGCTTCAGCTTTGCCTTGCCCATCATGGCCTTGTGGAAAAGTTCGTGACGCTGCAAACCGCCGACCGCCACCCATCAAAGCCGCACCCCTCGATGATCGAGCAGGCCATGGCCGATGCCGGTGCGGTGATGGAAAGCACGATCATGATCGGGGACACGAGCTTTGACATGGAAATGGCAGTGAACGCCCGCACAAGGGGGCTAGGCGTTGGCTGGGGCTATCATGCGCCCGAAGAACTGATTGCGTCAGGGGCGTTCAGCGTCGCGGTGGATGCGGATGAGCTCTATCGCCATATAGCAGCCCATGACTGAGATGGATCAGCAACAGGCGCGGGAAGCGGCGGCCAAGCAGCGCTTCTTCGCCATTGGCCTGTTCCGTCTCTCGGGCGTTTTCATCCTGATGTTCGGATTCCTGATCATGCTGGAGAAATTCGCTTTCGTATCGGGTGACAAGGCCAAGCTGATGGGCGCGATCATCGCGACCGTGGGCATGTTCCAGACGATCATTGTGCCCAAGATCCTGGCGAGGGCGTGGCGGACGCCGCCGGTCGACGGTGAAAATCTATGAAGCGATTTTACAAGCAGGCCGAAGTCGCCGCTGAAGGCGAGGGATATGGGATCAGGCTGGACGGCCGCCCGGTCCGCACGCCTGGCCGGGCGCCGCTGGCCGTGCCGACAAGGGGTCTGGCAGAGCGCATCGCCCGCGAATGGGCTGAGCAGGGCGAGGAGATCGATCCGAGCGCGATGCGTTTTACCGGCCTTGTCAATGCCGCCATCGACAGAGTGGCGCCCGACACCGCGGCTTTTGCGGCAGGCATTGCCCTTTATGGCGAGAGCGACCTGCTATGTTACCGGGCCGGGGAGCCCGCCCCCTTGGTGGCGCGGCAGGCAGCGGCCTGGGATCCGCTGCTCGACTGGGCGGCAAGGCGCTATGATGTGCACTTCACCATCGTCACGGGAATTATGCACCAGCCGCAGCCAGAAGCGACGCTCGAAAGGCTGCGGGCGGCTGTCGCCAGCTATTCGTCTTTTCTTCTGGCCGGTCTGTCGCCGATTGTTTCACTGACAGGATCACTGGTGGCAGGCTTGGCCTTGCTTGAAGGCGCGGCGGATGCCGGGGCGATTTGGGACGCCGCCCAGCTTGATGAGTTGTGGCAGGCGGAGATGTGGGGTGAGGACGCGCTCGCGGCGCAGATTCGCGCACAGAAGCGAGCGGAATATGACGATTGCGTCACTTTTTGCGGCTTGGCCCGACAATAGATAACCGGCAACGCTGTTCCTCCAGGCACTGTATTCGCAGCGGCGTATCCCTTTATGCGCCGCGCTGCTTGTTATGGAGAGAATGATAGTGACCAAGACCCTACTCACGACCCTGATGACGACGGGCATGTTTGCGCTTGTAACGCCCGCTTTGGCCCAGGAGACGCAACCGGCTGCACCCGCCCAGTCCGCGGAGCCAGCCCAATCCGCGCAGCCCGCTCAGCAGCCCGCTCCCGCCGCTGGCCAGATGACGCCGGAGCAGATCGCCGCCTTCAACAAGGCTGTGGCGGATTTCACCGCCGCCCAGCAATTGCAGCAGTCGGGCGACAATGCCGGCGCGCTCGCCAAATATGAAGGCGCGCTGCCCGCGGTCCGCGCCGCAGTGAAGGCGCAGCCGGAGAACAAGGATTACAAGAACTTCCTGGCCAATGCGCTTTACGCGACGGCGGCGGCCCAGGCGGCGACGCAGAAGTTTGACGCGGCGATCAGCTCCTATCAGGAAGCGGTGCCCCTTTGGCGCGAGATCGTTGCCGCCAATCCGGCTGACGCCAACAACCGCAATGTGCTTGCGGGCATGCTGGTGCAGCTTGGCAACAAGCAGTTGACGGCGCAGGACAAGGCAGGCGCCAGCCCCCTGTACAAGGAAGCGACCGATCTTGCCCGCAAGTCGGTGGAGGCCGCGCCTTCCGATCCGGTGAACAAGAACCTACTGCTTTCCGCCCTTATCGGTCTCAGCCAGACCAGTTCCGACAAGGCGGTGATGGATGAAACCCTTGCCATGGGCAAGAAGATGATGGCCGAAGGGTCGATCGACGCGGTCAATAAGCCGTCCATCGAGATCATGACCGGCCAGAAGGGGTGATGTAGTTGGCTTCCCCCCGGCACGGGGATGACGGCATAAGTGAATTTCGCAACGATGCCCGTTCCGGGGAGGATCAAAACCACCACATCACGCTTTCGCTGAAGGGCGTCCATATCCCAATTCTGACACCGATGCGGCGTAACTGCGCCCCTGTCCATTCATTGCAGGTGCGGAAGAGGTCGTAGCGGCCAGTGGATTGGTAGAAGACGTCCGCTGGTCCATAGCCCTGGACTGGCTGCGGCCGTCCCCCATCCAGCCGGAAATAGGCTTCGATCTGCTGCGAGAGCTTGCGATATTGGGGCACGCTGATCATCAGCGGCCGCATATCGGGGGCTGGCCGTGGTGCGTGGACGTGGTCCACGTGCAATAGCGTATGCTCGCCATTTACCAGAGCCCTTACGGCTATGATGGGGTCAACGTCGGACCAGCGGGGCGTATTGAGATAGAAGTCCCGTTCGCCCCAACCGAACAATATATGGCTCGATGCTGCATAGCGGGGATCGCGAATGTCTCCGGCCCTCACCAGGCGGCGCCAGTCCTGCACTTCATTCTGCGCGGGCAGGACGAGACCTGTATGAACTCCGTTGCTGTAGATGAATATGCGAACTCCCTGCCGGGGTTCCGTCCACCCCGCATTGGAAGGAAGCAAGGAACCGATGAGGGCGGCCGAACAATAAAGTAATAGCAGCGCCAGCAGCGCGAGTGCTGTGGCTGCCAGCCCTCGGACCAGGACCCTGATCCTGCCGATGCGGGGCCGCTTGGCGATGCTCGAAAAGCCCATGGGAAAATGCTATAGGGGCGCAATGGAGAAGCAAATGGAAAAAAATGGCGGATCTCCGCATCCGCCCGAAGGCGCCGCAGCGGACTGGACGATCCCGCAGAACTGGGCCCATTATAGCGCCGAGGACCATGCTACATGGGACGAACTGTTCGCGCGGCAGTCCCAGTTGCTGCCCGGACGCGTCAGCGAAGCCTTTTTGAGGGGCATGGATGTCCTGCACCTCTCCAGGCCCGGCATCCCTGATTTCGAGGAGCTTTCCGAACGCCTGATGAAAGCGACGGGCTGGCAGGTCGTGGCCGTGCCGGGGCTGGTGCCTGACGATGTCTTTTTCGACCATCTCGCCAACCGGCGCTTTGTTTCGGGCAACTTCATCCGGCGCAGGGATCAGCTTGACTATCTGCAGGAGCCGGACGTCTTTCACGACGTCTTCGGTCATGTGCCGCTGCTCGCGGATCCGGTGTTCGCTGATTATATGCAGGCCTATGGGAAGGGTGGGCTGCGCAGCCTGGAACATGGCGCATTGCACTGGCTGTCGCGGCTTTACTGGTACACGGTGGAATTTGGCCTGGTGCGAGAGGCTGGCGGCATCCGCATCTATGGCGCGGGTATTGTGTCGAGCCATGGCGAGAGCATCTTTGCGCTGGACGATCCCAGCCCCAACCGGATCATGTTCGATTTGAAGCGGGTGATGCGGACCAAATATCGTATCGACGACTTCCAGCAGAATTATTTTGTGCTGCACAGCTTTGACGAACTGCTGCGGCAGACACTGGAGACGGACTTCGCGCCTCTCTATGCCGAACTGGACGGCTTGCCCGATATCGCAATCGGCGAATTGGTGGAGGAGGACGACATCGTCACGCGCGGCACGCAAGCCTATGCCGCCGCCCGCGCATAGGGCTATTTCCGTCCTCTTTTGGGAACGCAAATAGCTTAGGTCAATTGCCCCATTTCCGCCGAAATGGTAAATATATGGGGACGACTCTTCAGGATAAATTTAGGGGACCAAAAGCCGTCAGTCATCTCGACTGGAGGAATGGAAATGCACCGCCATCTGTCTGCGGCCGTTGCCGCAATTCTGCCTTTATCCCTGATATCCGTCCCTGCAAATGCTGATCTCCCCAAACGGAATTGCTGGCAAAATGACGAAATTGCCGCAGCCGAGCTGCACAATTTTCAAACGATGCTGATGGTTGGAGCGCTTAAATGCAGGGACCGGCTGCCAGCCGCGCTGGAGGGATATAATCGCTTCATGTCGGTGAAGCGCGATCTGATCGTTGCCAATCAGTTTCTATTGATGTCCCACTTTATCCGCGAATATGGGGATTCCAGCGGAACGGGGGCGTTCCGGGACTATGAGACTTCGGTCGGGAACCGTCATTCGGCCGCAGACAATCTGGGGCGTTGCGAAGCGATCGGCGCCATGGGCCGCATGGCCGCCAGCGCGTCGGAAGCGGATTTGCGGGAGCTGGCGCGCGTAATGGGTCAGGATCTGGCCATGACCTGCCCGACCTATGCCGACGCCGATGAGGGGCTGGCTCCTACTCTTGCCGCAGGAACCAGCTCGAAGGGTCAGCCTGTTCCGGCACCGGCTGCCCCTGCCGCTGCTGCGGGAACCGAAGTGATAGCACCGGCACCTTCGGCACCCAGGCTGGTGACGAGCGAAACTGGAACACAGCCCAAGGTTGTGACGGTCGCCGATGCGCCTGCCGCTGCTGCCGCTCCGCCTGCCCCGGCAGCGGCATCTGCCGCGCCAACGGCGGCGCAGGCATTGCAGGAGGCTGCAAAAGCCCTGGCGCTGGCCGCGACGGCTCTGCAGGAACAGGATGCGGCTGCTGCCGAACCTCCTGCTCCCAAGACGGCTGGGCTGACGACCACGCCAAAATGAGCGGCAGTGTTTTGATTTGAACCCTTGGGCCTGAGGCAGACATTCCGTTCATGTCGAGTGAACAGGTTTGCGCCAGGCCAGGGTCCCTCGCTATAGGGCAGCGGGGTCCCTGCCTGCGCAGGGATGACGGGTGCCCTGGGAATTACGGTCTTTC
>DATEFI010000067.1:0-3463 GCA_035280705.1 Rhizorhapis sp.
GCTCCAATGGCCATTCCTTGTCCATCAGTTGATCGACGGCAGTATTGGACGCGCGGAAGGCGCTCCAGGCGAGCCATAATGCGATGCCAATGCCGAAGAGCGCGTCGGCACCGGCGAGGCCGAGATACTGGTCAAGGACCAAGGCGGCGATCACTGAAAGATTGAGAAACAGGTCCGACTGGTAGTGGAGATGATCCGTGCCGATCGCGACCGAATGGGTCTGGCGGATCACATGGCGCTGATAGGCCAGCAGGGCCAGGGTCGCCGCAATGGCGATCAGCGATACGCCGATGCCATATTCCGCATTTACCGTGGCTTCGCCGCCGCCAAGACGCTCGATGGCGCGAAGAGCGATGCCAAAGGCGGCGACGATGATCAGCGTGACCTGAAAGAGGGCGACCAGAGCCTCCGCCTTGCCATGGCCGAAGCGATGCAGCCGGTCGGCGGGCTGGGCAGCGAAACGGACTCCGAACAGGGTGATCAGGCTGGCCACCAGATCAAGGCCCGTGTCGGCGAGCGATCCCAGCATTGCCACCGACCCCGTCGACCAGGCAGCATAGCCTTTCAGCGAGAGCAGAAGCAGCGCGACGGCGACGCTGGCGAGCGCTGCCCGTGACGTGAGGCCGCCGTGCAGGGCGTGCGGGTCAAGCGGCGCGACTGCCTCCGGCGCGGTCATGGATAAAGCAGGCTTTCCACCCAGCCATCGCCCTTGCGGACGAAAAGATGCCGCTCATGAAGGCGATGCTCGCGATCGCGCCAGAATTCGATTCGTTCCGGGATCACCCGGAAACCGGACCAGTGGGGCGGACGAGGGACGGCCCGGCCTTCAAAGCGCGCCCGGACCTCTTCATAGCGCCGCTCGAATGTCTCGCGGCTCTCCAACGGGCGTGACTGGTCGGAGGCCCAGGCCCCCAATTGCGAATCCCGGCTTCGCGTCGCGAAATAGGCATCGCCTTCCTCGGGGCTCACCGTTACCACCGGCCCTTCGATACGGACCTGCCGCCGCAGCGATTTCCAATGGAACAGCAGTGCCGCATAGGGATTGGCGAAGAGGTCGGCGGCCTTGCGCCCCTCATAATTGGTATAGAAGACGAAACCGGCGGGGCCGTGCCCCTTCAGGAGCACCATGCGCACGGATGACCGTCCTTGCGCATCCGCCGTGGCAAGCGCCATGGCGTTGCTGTCGTTTATCTCGCTCAGGCGAGCTTCGTCATACCAGCTGTCGAAAAGCGCAAAGGGATCGTTCGTCATCGTCTCTATATAAGAATGCTGAAGAAAAAGGCATAATCTCCCTAGACCCTTTGCCCTTGGCTTGTCGAAGGGCATTTCTTGTTCTTATGCGGGCAGATGGAAGAAATGGGCTTTGACAGGCTCAGCCCGAATGGGTTGAAGGGAGGTGTCCAGATCGCCAAATGGTTCCCGAACGAAATATTCCTACGTATAAAGGCAATGAATGGCTGATCCATACACGACATTGGGGGTGGCGCGGAATGCGAGCGAGGCCGATATCAAAAAGGCCTATCGCAAGCTCGCCAAGGAATTGCACCCCGATCGCAACGCGGACAACCCGAAGGCTGCGGAGAAATTCGCCTCTGTCACCCATGCCTATGACCTGCTGACCGACAAGGACAAGCGGGCTCAGTTCGATCGCGGAGAGATCGACGCGGACGGCAATCCCACTGCACCCTTTGGCTTTGGCGGCGGGCGCGGGGGTGGCTTCCGGTCGTCCTCCGGTCCGGGAGGCGCCAATTTCGAATTCAATACCGATGGCGCGGATTTCGGCGACATCTTCGAGGGGCTGTTCGGCGGTGGCCGCCGCGCGGGTGGCGGCTTTGCCGGCTTCGGGAGGCAGGCTCCGCCACAGAAGGGCGCCAATGTAGCTTATCGGCTGGCCGTGGATTTTGTCGATGCGGCGAAGCTCGCTCCGCAGCGCATCACCCTGCAGGACGGCAAGACAATCGATCTGAAGCTCCCCAATGGGGTGGAGGACGGCACGCAGATGCGGCTGTCGGGCAAGGGACAGCCGGGTTCCGGAGGCGCCGGTGATGCGATCATCACGATCGAGGTGCGCCCGCACCCCTTCTTCAGGCGGGAAGGCAATAATGTGCGGCTCGACCTGCCGGTCACGCTGGATGAGGCGGTGCATGGCGGCAAGGTGAAGGTGCCGACGGTGGACGGCCCCGTGATGCTGGGCGTTCCCGCCGGCAGTTCGTCAGGCAAGACGCTGCGCCTGAAGGGCAAGGGGTTTCACGACCGGCAGGGCGTTCGCGGCGATCAGCTCGTCACCTTGATCGTGGATGTGCCCGCCGACGATGCGCGCCTCAAAACTTTTCTTGAAGGCTGGAGGGACCCGCGCAACGTGCGCGCGAGTTTGGGGGTTTGAACCTCGCTCCTGCTTTTGCAGGAAAATGATAGCTTTAGGCGGGAGATCCTGATGGCCAATTCCTCCCCGCAGTCGCCCGAGGCCCGCCGGAAGCGGTTGCAAGAAGTGCAGATGCGGGTGAGGAAGGCTATTCCCAAACCCGGCTCCTATCCCTTCGAAGTGCTGAAGCGGGTCGCGGTCGGCGTCTATAGCGACGGTTTCATCCATGCCGGAAACCTCGCCTATCTGTCGCTGATGACGGTATTCCCCTTTTTCATAGTCGCCGTCGCGATCGCCAAGATCTTCGGCCGTACGGAAGACGGCATGGCAAGCGTCGGCGCCTTCCTGCAGACGGTTCCGCCCAGCGTCGCCGATGTGCTGCGGCCTCCAATCATCGAAGCATTGACGGCCCGCACGGGCAATCTGCTCTGGTTCGGCGCCATTGTCGGCCTCTGGACGACGGGTAGCCTGATCGAAACGCTGCGCGACATATTGCGGCGGGCCTATGGGACCAAGGGCGGCCGCGCCTTTTGGGAATACCGGCTGGGGGCCATCGGCATCACCGTGCTTTCCGTGTTCGCGGTCATGTTCGCCTTCAGCATCCAGGTCATGCTGGTCGGCATCGAACAAATCATGCGGACGCTGTTCCCCTTCGCGGACCAGGCGATTGCGATCGTCACGGCGACCAAGCTGCTCCCCATGCTGGTGGTGGGCGGGGCGCTCTATTTCTTGTTCCTTTCGCTCACCCCGCGTGCGTACAGGCCCAAGCAGTTTCCCAAATGGCCCGGCGCGGTGCTGACCGCGGTCTGGTGGTATGGGACGACAATGCTGCTGCCGCCAACGCTTTCGCTGCTTGGCGGTTATGACCTCACCTATGGCAGCCTTGCGGGCGTGATGATCGTGCTCATTTTTTTCTTTGTCATTGGGCTGGGCGTGGTAATTGGCGCGGAGCTAAACGCAGCCCTTGCCGAATTTCCGCAGGAGGAGGCGGAGGCAGAAGCAGCGATGGCACAGGCGAAAGATCGGGAGGTTTCGACGGAATGACGGGCTTGATGGCGGGTAAGCGCGGTCTGATCATGGGCTTGGCCAATGACAAGTCGC
>DATEFI010000068.1:0-2767 GCA_035280705.1 Rhizorhapis sp.
GCCGGACGTGCAGGGCCGCGAGAAATGACAGGGGGTTGCATTGCTGATCGCTCAGATCACCGACGTCCATCTGGGGTTCGATCCGGATAATCCGGGCGAGCTCAACCGGCAAAGGCTGGACCATGTCCTCAATGTCCTTTGCCATGGGCCCAATCGTCCCGACCTGTTGCTGGCGACCGGCGATCTGGCGGACAAGGGCGATCCTGAAAGCTACCGGCAGCTCAAGGAAGCGCTCGGCACTTGCCCCTTCCCGGTCTGGCCTTGCCTGGGCAATCATGACGACCGCACAAATTTCCTTCAGCAGTTTCCCGAAATTCCCACCGCCGATGGCTTCGCCCAATATGAGGTCGATCTGGGCCCGCTGCGGTTGATCGTGCTCGATACGCTGGAGGAAGGACGGCATGGCGGGGCTTTCTGCGACACCCGCGCCCGCTGGCTGACCGAGCGGCTCGATGAGCAGGTGGAAAGGCCCGTCATCGTGGTGATGCACCATCCGCCCTTCGAGGTCGGTATTGAATGGATGGATATCCGTCCCGAAGAGCCTTGGGTCCGCCGCGTGGCTTCGGCTCTGTCGGGAAGGGGCCAGGTGAAGGCCGTCCTGTGCGGCCATCTGCATCGGCCCATTGTCACCCAATGGAGCGGCACGACCGTTGCCGTCTGCCCCTCAACGGCTCCCCAATTGGCGCTGGATCTGCGTCCGATAGATCCCGATGCGCCGGATGGCAGGGCAATGATCGTCGCCGACCCTCCGGGCTTTGCGCTTCACTGGTGGAATGGGCGGGAACTGGTGACCCATTTCGAGACCGCCGATGACCATGTCACGCTGGCAAAATTCGACGCCAGGATGCAGCCCCTTGTGCGCGGCCTGTTTTCGGAGCGGCGTTGAGAAATCTCCCCTTCCGCTTGCGGGAGGGGAAGAAGTTCACGCCAATTCCGGCACCCGTTCCTCTACCACCGCCCCTGCTGCTTCCAGCAGCCGCTTTTCCAGCGTCGCGATCCGCTGTTTGCTCTCCAGCTTACCGCCGAGCAGGTCGGTGATGTAGAAAGTGTCGACCGCCCGCTCGCCATAGGTGGCGACATGGGCCGAATGGATCGTGACCTTCGACTGGAACAGGGCATAGGCGAGGCTGTAGAGCAGCGCCGGGCGGTCTCGGGCATTCACCTCGACGACGGTGAAGCGGTTGGACGCCTTGTTGTCGATGAGGACATTGGGGACAATGTGGAAGGCCTCCGCCCTGGTCCGCGAAAGCGGCTTCGCCTCCAGCCTCGTGGTGAGCTTGTGACGGTTGGCAAGCGCCTCCTCAATGGCTGTCTTGAGGCGGGCAAGCTGGTCCGAACGGTCGAACGGGCCGCCGAACGGGTCCTGCACCAGGAAATTGTCGATGGCCATGCCGTCGCGCATCGTATGGATGCGCGCGTCGATGATGTTGCCGCCAGCCAGGTGAATGGCGCCCGCGACGCGGTAGAAAAGGCCGGGATGGTCCGACGCATAGACCGTCACCAGCGTTGCGCCCCTGTCGGGATAGACTTCCGCTGCAATGGAGAGCGGTTTCTTTCCGGCGCTCAGGATGTGCTGCGCATTCTGCACCAATATGTCGTGCGGTTCCGCGATCCAGTAGGATTCCGGGAAGCGCTTGCGAAGGGCGGCAAACTCCTTCTGGGGGAGGCCGAGCGCCTCCTGCAGGCGGTGCTGCTTGGCGTCGATGCGCTCCTTGCGCCCCTTTTGCTTGTGGCCGAGGCGAAGCACTTCCTCCGCCAGCTCATAAAGGTCCGAGAGTAGCTGGCGTTTCCAGCTATTCCACACGCCCGGCCCCACGGCGCGGATGTCCACCACCGTCAGCACCAGCAGCAGGCGAAGACGCTCCGGGCTTTGCACTATGTCGGTAAAATCCAGGATGGTCTTGAAGTCCGACAAGTCGCGCTTGAAGGCGGTCGCCGACATCAGCAGGTGATAGCGCACCAGCCAGGACACGGTGTCCGTCTCCGCCTGCGTCAGGCCCAGCCGGGGGCACAGTTCAAGCGCAATGTCCGCGCCCATGATACTATGATCGCCGCCCCGGCCCTTGGCGATGTCGTGCAGCAGCACCGCGACATATACCACGCGACGCGACACCAGCTTCTGCATGATGGCCGTCGATAACGGATGGTCTTCCCGAAACGCTCCGCTCTCGATCTGCGACAGCAGGCCGACGGCGCGGATCGTATGTTCATCGACCGTATAATGGTGGTACATGTCGAACTGCATCTGCGCCACGACGCGGCCGAAATCGGGGATGAAGCGGCCGAAAATCATGGCCTCGTTCATCCAGCGCAAAACCTTCTCAGGACTCCGCGGCGACGTCAGCACTTCCATGAAGAGGGCATTGGCGCGCGGGTCGTGGCGGACGCGATTGTCGATCAAATTGGCATCGCGCCCGGCCGCCCGCATGGCGAGCGGATGGACCTCCAGATCATGCCGGTCGGCAAGGGCGAAGATCTCGATCATTCTTACCGGGTCTTCGGCAAAAAAGGTGTCATAGGGCAGGGCAAGCCGCCCCCGGTCGAGCTTGAAGCCGTTAAGTTTCTTGGGACGCCGGGTGATGCTGGGCAGGAAACGCCGCCCGCGCGCGGCGAAGGCGTCATCGAGATGCGCCAGGAACACGCCCGTCAGGTCGCCGACCATCTTTGCGTTCAGGAAATAATATTGCATGAAACGCTCTACGGCGGACTTCCCTTGCCGCTCGGCAAAGCGCATCCGGGTGGCGATTTCCTTCTGAAGATCGAAGGT
>DATEFI010000069.1:0-5321 GCA_035280705.1 Rhizorhapis sp.
TAAGGAACCTGTGGGACCTCCACTGCCTGCTGGAGGAATATGAAGGTGACCAGCAGCGGCTGCAGGCAAGGGCCCGAATGCACGGCCTAGCCCCGCATCTGGCGCGGGGACAGAGGCTTGCGGCTTTTCTGTTCGGCGGCGGGGCGCCCCTGCGTCTTTTCGACAGGCCATATGGCGCGCGGCTGCTGGCGCGCGATGAATGGGGGCGGGAAACACGGCCTTTTACAAGGCTAGCTTTCTACGTCCGCTCCCACTGGCTGCGGATGCCGCCGCTCATGCTGGCCCGGCATTTGTGGATCAAGTCACGGTCCCGCACGTTGACCGGCCAAAGGAGATCGAATGATGGCCGACCGGGACTTCAGCCGCGCGAAGAAAGAGCGGCCCCATAATCGGGAAGTCGAGAATGAGAATTTGCGGCGACCCGCCAAGGAAGGCGAACCGCCGCGCCCCTCGACCGAGCCTCCCGGCTCGGAGGAATCGACAAGGTCGGATGAACTGCTCAACGACCCCGGTTCAGGCGAACCGCGACGTTGATCTGCCCTGAGCCTCCTTCAGGGTCTGGCGGAGCTGAACGGTGCGCCGCATGAGTCAAGCCATGATGGCTTTGGCCCCCTTCTTGGCGGCGATAAAATAGTTGGTCATGGCTTCGGCGGCTTTTTCCGAAAGGGCGATGAAGACGCGGCGTCCGTCGGCGGGATCTGCCTGACGCAGGAACAGGCCATTGTCGGTGAGCGCCCGAATCCAGCGCAGGGCGGTGGTGGCGGGCACGGCGGCAGCGATGCAGAGGCTGGATACCGATACCCGCTGGTTGGAAAGGCGGGCGGCCATCAGGTCGAGCAGCATGTCCCATGCGGGATCGGCGAACATCTCCGCAGGGAAGAACTGGTCACGCAAGCGCCTCAGGCGGAGCAGGTCGCGAATTTCCCGTGCCGTGACCGGCGTCGCGGCAGATCGGCTCCGGGGAGTGTCCAGGTCCGGCTCCGCAACATAAATGCTGCTGTCCGGCTCGCCCGAGCCATCGGCGCCGGAAGAAAGATGTCCGCCCGATATTTCCGTGCGGCCGGAGAGGCTCGCAAGCGTCCGGGCGATACGGCTCACCTCCTCCGACAGCCGCTGCAGCCGCAGGGCTTCGCTTTCCCGCCCAATATCATGCAAGGCAAGCGGAGAGGCTGGCTGGACGGCCATGGCGATGGCGGCGGCCAAGTCCGATTCCCCGGCAGAGCACAGCAACTGGATGTTTCTGGCGCAGAGCGAACCGAAGGCTTCATCCAGAAGCGCGGGGGAAACGGTCATGATTATGCAGGTGCCGTCCGCGTCGGCAAGTTGTTCCGCCCGGGCAAGCAGGCGTGTGAAGGCGGCGCTCTCCTTTTCCGCCTGGACGATCACGACGTTTACCGATGCAATGATATCAAGCCGTTCGAGGCCCATTTGCACGTCGAGAGCCCCCAGCAGCCGCGCCCCGGCGCTTTCCGCCATATGGGCAAGTGTGTCCCGGTCTTCTGCTTCTTCGGCGATGACCAGCGCGGAGGGGCGGCCATCAAGCGCTCCGGCCAGGGCGTCCCTTAATGCTGCACTGCGCATAAGGCCGTCCGTACCCTCGGCGGCCACGGCCGTAAGCCCCCTGATGATCCCCTGTTCGTCCACCTCATGTCTCCTGTGCTGCTTTTGTTCGCCGCTTATATGCCCGGACAGCAGTCTGCGTCGCTAGCCGCTTCTCTCCATTATGGAGGGAATGACGCTGAAATTACAGGAAGTAAGGCAAGAAATGCCAGGAATATAAAGGATCGTTTCGGAACCGCGAGATGACATCGCTTCTGGATGGAAGGGGAACCGGCGGATGCGGCGATCCGATCCGGAAAGGACGAGGCTTACTCCATAATGGAGCAAACTATGGTGCGGTGCAGCGAATGGAACCTGGCGGGTCCCCCAGCCGTTGCGCGCCGGTGAGTTCAGGCGGCCATATGACCGACCGCGAAGCGCGGCTCGCCCCCCAGGCTGCCCGAATAGCATTCCAGCGGCAGCGCCGTGCCGCAGAATGCGCATTCGGCGAGCAGCCGGCCGACGATCCAATGGCTGCGGCCGCATCCGGGGCAGTGGTTATGCTCGTTGATGCGGTACATGATGTGGTAGCCGCGCAGGAAAGGATCGGCAGCAGATTTGTGCGTGGTGGTCCGGGCAAGATCGGGATGCATTGAAATTTCCTCCCTTTCGTCACTTCAACAGACAACGATGCGCGTCGAACGGAGTTCCTCCCGCGATGAAAAGGTCGCCCGCATCAGACTGCGGGCGCCGAATCATTGCGGTGCGACCCGATGAAAACCCACGCTTTTCCCCGCGAAATGACCTATAGTGTATCCCAGAGCGGCAGGGGCAGATACGGCAATTTCGGGTTAGGATGGCGATTTCCCGCCTTGGGACGCTTTATGGTTACAGCCGCCTCTCAGCAGCGGTCTCCCCGGTCCAGTTCCCGGCCGATCAGAGCGCCGGCGCCAGCGCCGATGACGGTGCCGGTCGTACGGTCGCCATGGCTGTCAACCTCCCGGCCCAGCAGGGCACCGGCGGCGCCGCCCAGGATCAGGCCGGTCGTGCCGCTGCTCTTCCTGCAGCGTTCGGGCCGGTCATAGCTGTAGCGCCGGGGTTCCGAATAATAACGGTCACCATGATAGTGGCGCCGGTGCTTGCGCCAGTGACGGCGGTCATCGTCATGGCCATGGTGCCAGCCGCGATCATGGGCCTGCGCCATGGAAGGCAGTCCGGCAGCGGCACTGGCTGCAAGAGCGGTGGCGAGAATGATTTTGCGCATCAACATATTTCTACTCCTCCCAAATGAGATGGCGAGGAGGCCATCCCTTTGTTCCGGGGCCATATTCCACAATGCTGATGGCGCGAATCTGAACATCGCTGTCAGCTGCCGTTAAGCATCCGGGCGCCGGAATAATGCGCCCCCAGAACCCCGTCGGCTGCGGGCCGATACTGCGAAAAGTGTAGGAAAATTCGCCAATGAAAGGCTGCCCGACACGCTGATAGGATCATGGGGTCGGGATGTCTCCATCGGGACATGGATCATTATTCGGGGTTCGCACAATGTCTCCAGAGGTGCCATGATGCCGGTCGAGCTGGTCCCGGAACTTGGCTTGCTAAGGTCCGAGCTTTCCCCGGCGCTTCGTGCGATGACACGGACATCGGGGGGCGAGGCGCGATCGGCGGGCCGAATTCTCCTGGTGGACTCCCTCAGGGGATTTGCCCTGCTGGGGCTCTTCCTTGTCCATTGCCTCGAATATTTCGAGCTTTACTGGCGGCATCCTGAACGAAGCCACATTCATAATGCGGTGGACTTTGTCTTCGCCGACAAGGCCTATGCCGTCTTCGCCATGCTGTTCGGCCTCAGCTTCTTCCTCATCATGGACCGGCAGGCACGGCGAGGGGTGGACTTTTCCGGCCGTTTTGCCTGGCGACTCCTGCTTCTGGCGGGCATAGGCTATCTCTACAGTCTCGTGTATGTGAGCGAAATCCTGCAGGTGCTGGCGCTTCTGGGGCTCAGCCTTTTGCTGTTCAACAAAATGGCCAACCGTTCGCTGCTGGTCCTGTCCTTTCTTTTCCTGCTGCAACCGGATCTGCTGTTCCTTGCCCTGAGCGCCTTCTTGAACGGGGGCGGCAGCGCTTCTCCCGTCCATTGGGCGGCGCTATATCCAAGGGCGGCCGATATATTCGCTCATGGAAGCTTTTGGCAGGTGGCTGAGTTCAACCTGTGGCAGGGACAAATATTCAAATGGTCCTACGTCCTTGAGTCTCCCCGCATCGCCTCTTTCGGGACGCTGTTTATTTGGGGGCTCTTGCTGGGCAGGATCGGCTTTTTCGCCGCGCGGAAGCAGTATCTGCCGCAAAGGCGGTGGATCATGATCTTTTCGCTGGCCGCCGCCGCTTTGCTATATGCCGGCAAAACCGATTTCGAGGCCAGTTCCCTGCTGGCAGGGAGCGGCAACGCCAGAATATATCTGGTCATGGTGCTGGAAAGCTGGCTTGCCATTGCCCTCGCCATCTCCGGGGTTCTGATTTTCATGGAGGCCTATGAGTTCCGTCCGGTCCGGCGTTTGGCGGTCCTCCTCGCTCCTTGCGGCCAGATGAGCCTCACCGTCTATGTTGCCCAGGGTCTGCTCTGTGTGCCGCTTTTTTACGGATATGGCCTTCGCTGGTATCAGCATATTGGTCAGGAGCGGGCGCTGTTGTTCGGTCTTCTGACATTTGCCGCCATGGCGTGGTGCGCGCGGCTCTGGATGCGCCATTTCCGCTATGGCCCGCTGGAATGGTTGTGGCGCTGCGGCACCTGTTGCAGCTTGCGGGTGCCGCTGCGGCGCAGCCCGGCTTGAAAAAGGGCGCGGCATCGGCGGCAAGGACCCTGGGCGTTCGCATCACCATTTTCCCCGCTTCCCAACCTCCACAACCCTTGCTAAGGGCCGCGGGACTCATTCGAGCCGGTGCCAGCGGCTGGGGGTGGAAATGCAACGGGGCCTCTTTCCATCACACCTGATCCGAACTCCCCATGGCATCGCCACACCAACCGACTGGGGCAGGCCTGCATCCTGTCCTGGTGCTGTGAAAGGTTTCGCACATGACTGCAATCGGACAGGACACGCTCGGCACGCGGGAGACCATGAATGTCGGCGGCAAGAGCATTGCCTATTATTCGCTGAAGAAAGCCGCTGCCAAGCTGGGCGATGTTTCGCGCCTGCCTTTCTCCATGAAGGTGCTGCTTGAAAATCTGCTGCGTTTCGAGGACGGCAACACCGTCACTGTCGAAGACATCCAGGCGATCGTCGATTGGCAGAAGGATCGCAAGTCCGAGCGCGAGATCCAATACCGTCCGGCCCGGGTGCTGATGCAGGACTTCACCGGCGTTCCTTGCGTGGTTGACCTTGCAGCGATGCGCGACGCGATGAATGCGCTGGGCGCCGACGCCAAGAAGATCAATCCGCTGGTTCCCGTGCACCTCGTCATCGACCACTCGGTGATGGTGGACGAATTTGGTTCGCCAAAGGCTTTCGCGGACAATGTGGAGCTGGAATATCAGCGCAATGGCGAACGCTATGAGTTCCTGAAATGGGGTTCCAAGGCGCTCGACAATTTCAAGGTGGTTCCCCCGGGCACCGGCATCTGCCATCAGGTGAACCTGGAGAATATCGCGCAGGCGGTATGGACTTCGACCGATGCCGCTGGTGCGACGGTCGCCTATCCCGACACCTGCGTCGGCACTGACAGCCACACCACCATGATCAACGGCCTGGGCGTACTTGGCTGGGGCGTCGGCGGCATTGAGGCGGAGG
>DATEFI010000070.1:0-7361 GCA_035280705.1 Rhizorhapis sp.
GGCGCTGTCGGGGATGATGATCCCGCCAGCCGTCTTCTCTTCCGCCTCGACACGGCGGACGAGAACGCGATCATGCAACGGACGAAAACCCATATGCTTACCTTTCTCTTGGCTATCGTTCCGGCCGGATGTGTTGCAGGACCCCCCTTGTCAGGCGCCCCTTTCAATACATTCCGCCCTTCGAATCCTTGTTAGCACTCCTGATGGGAGAGTGCCAACCGCGGTCATATGGTCGCTCGGCAAAGCCGGTCAAGGGGCGCATTTGAGAAAAAATTTCCGGATGACACTGATCGCCGCGCTTCATCGCCCCTGCCTGGACAGGTAGAACGGCAACTGCCATCGCCATTGCGGCCCCTCGCGGCATGGGTTACCCCTCGGCCGTAAAATTCAATGGCCGAAGGAGGCTCGTTTGGCCTTTATCAAAGGTATCTGGCGCATATTGCTGGCGATCAAAGACGGCCTCGTGCTGCTGTTCCTGCTGCTTTTCTTCGGCCTTCTTTATGCCGCGCTCACCTTTTCCCCCCAGCCTGCGATGATCGGCAGCGGGGCGCTGGTGCTGAAGCTCGAAGGAACCATCGTCGAACAGCCGCGCCGCGAAAGCCCCTTCGACCTCATCACCGGCGATGGGTCCCCCGTCGGGGAATATGGCCTGTGGCAGGTGGTGCACGCGCTCGAAACGGCGGTGGAGGACCGGAAGGTCAAGGCGGTCGTGCTCGATCTTGACGGCTTCATGGGCGGCGGCCAGGTGGCGATGGCACGGGTGGGCGAGGCGCTGGATAAGGTGCGCGCCGCCAAAAAGCCCATCCTTGCCTTTGCGACAGCCTATACCGATGACGGATACCAGCTCGCCTCCCACGCGTCGGAAGTCTGGCTCAACCCCATTGGCGGGGTGATGATCAGCGGGCCGGGCGGATCGCAGCTCTATTATAAGGGCCTGATCGACAAGCTGGGCGTCAACGCCCATGTCTATCGCGTCGGCACCTACAAGAGCTTCGTCGAACCCTTCATCCGCACCGACCAGTCGCCCGAGGCGGAGAGCGCCATGCAGGCGGTCTACGGCGCCGTCTGGCAGAATTGGCGGGACGAGGTCGGCCGGGCCAGGCCAAGGGCGAAACTTGCCGCTTATGTCGCCGATCCTGTTGCAGTTTCGCGCGCGGCAGGCGGCGATCTTGCAAAGGCCGCTCTCGGCGCCGGGCTGGTGGACAGGCTCGGCGACCGCACGGCCTTTGGCGCGCGTGTGGCGAAGCTGGCCGGGGTAGATGAAGAGGAAGTCCCCGGCAGCTTCAAGCAGATCAAATATGAGGCGTATGCCGCCGCCTATCCGATCAGAGAAGACGGACAGATCGGCGTTGTGACCGTGGCAGGCGACATTGTCGACGGAGAGGCCGATCCGGGCTCGGCGGGTGGCGAGACCATTGCGAAGCTGATCCACGACGCGCTTTCCGAAAAGGATCTGAAGGCGCTTGTCCTGCGCGTTGATTCACCCGGCGGGTCGGTGCTCGCTTCGGAAGAGATCAGAAGCGCCCTGCTGGACGCGAAGGCGCGGGGCCTGCCGATTGTCGCTTCGATGAGCAATGTCGCGGCGAGCGGCGGCTATTGGGTGTCGACCGCCGCCGACCGGATCATCGCCGAACCTTCGACGATCACCGGCTCCATCGGGGTGTTCGGCATATTGCCCAGCTTCGAAAATTCGCTGGCGAAGATCGGCATTACCACAGACGGCATCAAGACCACGCCATTGTCCGGGGAACCCGATCTTGCGGGCGGTTTCAGCCCCGAATTTGACGCACTGGCCCAAGCGGGGGTCGAAGATGTCTATCGACGCTTCGTTGGTCTGGTGGCCACAGCGCGCAAGATGCCGCCCCAGCGGGTGGACCAGATCGCCCAGGGACGCGTCTGGGACGGCGGAACGGCGCGGCAGCTCGGGCTGATCGACGGTTTCGGTTCGCTTGACGATGCCGTCGCAGAGGCGGCGAAACTCGCCAAGCTCGATCCTGCCAAGGCGCGGCCGGTCTTCATCGAGGAAAAGCCGGACTATTTCACCCAGTTGCTTGAGCAATATTCCCGCAGCGACGAGGAAGACCGCAGCGTTTCACTGCCGAGGGACTGGCTCGGCAAGCAGGCCTGGCTGCGGCGCAACCTTGCCATGCAAGCCGTGGGGGATGTCCGCGCCATGCTGATGGGCAGCGCGATCCGCGCGGACTGCCTGGAATGCCGGGGCGCGCTGCCGCAGCCGGTGAATGCCGCCAAGGCCCGGAAGTTGATCGATTATCTGCTGGATTGGTAAGGACCTTCCGGGCGGCCGAAACAGGCAGGACATCGCGGAAAGCGCATCGGCCAGCCGCGCCCTTGCACTCTCCGGGCGGGAGTTCATGGGCCGTTCAGCCGCAGGGGTGAAACCGGGAAGGAAATGCTGACCTGCACCCATCGGAGAATGGCAATGAAGACCGGATATGTCGCCCTCGCCCTTGCAATTTCAGCCAGCCTGCCCGCTCTGGCGCATGCTCAGTCCTATGATGCGCAGCGGCGCTGGGAGGCGGCTCAGGACCGGTATCAGACCGAAACCGAGCTCTATCAGCGCGAGCGCGAACGCTATTATGACTCCCGGCTGCGGGACCGCGACGTACATGATGAAGACCGCTACGCCACCGATTATGACGCTGCGCGCGATTATCGCGACGATCCCGGATATGAGGAACGCCGCCTCGGCCCCGATGACGAGGTCTATCGCGGTTCCGACGGCCGCTATTATTGCAAGCGCAGCGACGGCACCACGGGCCTGATCGTCGGCGCGGCGGCAGGCGGCATTCTCGGCAATGTCATTGACGGCGGACGCCATCGCACCGGCGGAACCCTGATCGGCGGCGCGCTCGGCGCACTGCTTGGCCGCTCGGTGGAACAGAACAGCGATATCCGCTGCCGGTAGTTGCAGATCATTGGGCCGACGTGCGGAAGGTTAATGCCAGGCCGGCCTTCCTCCCCTCCCGCTTGCGGGAGGGGTCGGGGGAGGGCCTGTAAGGGGAACGCAGCGACATGCTTTCCCCTAGAGTGATTTCGAGCCAGATGATCATCTGGCGGCTCGGAAATCACGCAGAACAAGGGAATATTAGACTCGTTCCGGTTCAATCAGAACCGGAACGAGTCTAACCCCTACCGCAAGCGGAAGGGGAATAGCTGCTTCTCACCCATTATGCGTGGCGATCCATTCCTCGACCACCGGCGCGATCCGTTTGCGCCATTTGCTGCCGTTGAAAATGCCGTAATGGCCCACGCCTTCGGCGAGATAATATTTCTTGTGGCTTTCCGGCAGGCTGGTGGAAATGGTGAGGGCGGCCTTGGTCTGGCCTACTCCCGAAATATCGTCCCGCTCGCCCTCGATCGCCAGCACGGCGACGTCGGTTATCGCGCCGGGATCGATCCGCTTGCCGCGATGCTCGAACATGCCGCGGGGCAGGCTGTGCTCCTGGAACACTTCCCGCACCGTCTGCAGGTAGAATTCCGCCGTCATGTCGCAGACGGAGCGATATTCGTCATAGAAATCCTTGGTCGCGTCGGCGCTCTCGCCATCGCCCTCGACCAGATGCTTGAACATCTCCCAATGGCTCATCAGGTGGTTGCCAAGATTCATCGACATGAATCCGGCAAGCTGCATGAAGCCGGGATAGACCTTTCGCCCTGCGCCGGGATATTGGAATGGCACGGTGGCGACCACATTCTGCTCGAACCAGGAAAGCGGCCGCTGCGTGGCGAGAACATTCACCGCCGTCGGCGCCTCGCGCGTGTCGATCGGGCCGCCCATCATGGTCAGCGTGCTGGGGCGGGCCGGGTTCTTGTCGGCGGACATGACCGCCGCCGCGGCGAAGCAGGGAACGGAGGGTTGGCAGACGGCCAGCATGTGCGCGCCGGGACCGATATATTCCAGGAACTCGATCACATAATCGATATAGTCGTCCAGATCGAAGCCGCCCTCGCGAATCGGGATGTTCCGGGCATCGCGCCAATCCGTGATGTAGACGTCATGCTTTGGCAGCATCCGCTCGACCGTGCCGCGAAGCAGCGTCGCAAAATGGCCGGACATCGGCGCGACGATCAGCAGCTTGGGGTCATTCTCACCCCCCTCGCGGACGAAATGCTTGAGCTGCCCAAAGGTCTTGCGGCACTCGATCTCCTCGGTGACCGGCACCTGCTTGGCGTCGATCTCGGTGAAAGGGAGATCGAAGGCCGGCTTGCCCCGGGGCGCTGCCGCATGGGCAAAGACATCGAGCGCGGATGCGAGAATGGGTCCGCCGCCGAAATAAGCAAATGGATTCGCCGGATTGTTCAGCAACTCCACGCTGGCATTTGCCAAAGCGCTTGCCCCTGCCAGCAAACTGCGCTGGAGCTCATAGGCGTCGTACAACATTCAAAGACCCTTCTGTTCCCCCGCCGCCTTTGAAGCGGACGTGCGACCAATTACGTTTCCCCCATATCGATGCGCTGCAGTATAAAGCACAAAGCGCATTGAGGCGACCTATAGCCGCTGCTAGGCGCACTTACATGGAAAAAAATTTCGATCCGCCGCAAAGCGCGGGAGCTGTCGATACAACGCGCCGCATTGGAAATCTGCGCCTTATCGGGGGATATGCCGCCCGATATCCGGGACGAATCGTTGGCGCGGCCTTGTCGCTGCTTTTGGCGTCCGGCGCGACTCTCGCCATACCGAGCGGCTTCCAGCGCGTCATTGACAAGGGCTTTGCCGGCGGGGCAGGAGACATAACCCCTTATTTTCACTACCTTTTGATGATCGTCGTCATCCTGGCCCTGGCGACGGCATCCCGTTTTTATTTCGTGTCCTGGCTCGCAGAGCGAGTCGTGGCCGATTTGCGGACGGCGGTGCAGCGAAATCTGCTGCGACTCGCCCCGGCCTTCTTCGAGGAAAATCGTCCGTCCGAAATCGCGTCCCGCCTGACGGCCGACACCGCCATTATCGAGCAGGTGGTCGGCACCACCGTTTCCATGGCCCTGCGCAATATAGTGACGGGAGTCGGGGGGATCGCCTATCTGTTCACTCTCGCGCCCAAATTAACGGCGATGCTGCTTTTGGGCATACCGGTCGTCATCCTGCCCATCATGTTCCTCGGCCGCCGGCTGCGTCTGCTGTCCCGCGCCAGCCAGGACAGGATCGCGGAGGTCGGCTCCACCGTCGCCGAAGTGCTTGGCGCCATGAAGATCGTCCAGGCTTTCGGACAAGAGGACAGGGAGGCGTCCCGCTTCCGCACGGCGGTGGAGAGCGCCTTCGCCACGGCCCGCAAACGGATATGGATGCGCGCCGTGATGACCGCCATCGTCATTGCGATCATCTTCGGCTCCATCACCATGATCATGTGGCAGGGCGCTTTGGACGTCGCGAGCGGCAGGCTTTCGGGTGGCGCGATTGCCGCCTTCGTCCTGACGGGGGGACTGGTTGCGGGCGCTTTCGGGGCACTCACGGAAACCTATGGCGACCTGCTTCGTGGTGCGGGAGCAGCCGCCAGACTGGGGGAATTGCTTCTGGAAAAGCCCGGCATCGCCGCCCCAGCCCGGCCCGTGGCGATACCCGGCACGGCGCGGGGAAAGCTGAGCTTCGACCATGTGATCTTCCGCTACCCCACGCGGCCGGAGACGAAGGCGCTCGACGATTTCTCATTGGACATAGCGCCGGGCGAGACGGTGGCCGTGGTGGGTCCTTCCGGCGCCGGAAAATCCACGCTGCTGCAACTGGCACAGCGTTTCTATGATCCCGCCAGCGGCGCCATCCGGCTGAACGGCGTCGATCTGCGGTCCGCCGATCCGGCTGACATCCGCGCCCATATGGCGATGGTGCCCCAGGAAATGGTGATCTTCGCCGCCTCCGCCCGCGACAATCTGCGCTATGGCCGATGGGATGCGACCGACGAGGAGATCTGGGCCGCCGCCCGTGCGGCCAATGCCGAGGATTTCCTCCGGGCGCTGCCGCAAGGACTGGAAACCTTCCTGGGAGAGGGCGGCGCCCGTCTTTCCGGCGGCCAGCGGCAACGAGTGGCCATTGCCCGCGCCCTTCTGCGCAATGCGCCGATCCTGCTTCTGGACGAGGCAACCTCAGCCCTGGACGCCGAATCAGAACGGCTGGTGCAAGAGGCGCTCGACCGCCTGATGCGGGATCGCACCACCATCGTCATCGCTCATCGCCTGGCAACCGTCCGGGCCGCCGACCGCATCATCGTCATGGATGCAGGACGCATTGTCGAGGAAGGGCGTCATGACTCGCTGATCCTCAGGGGCGGCCTTTACGCACGGCTCGCCCGCCTCCAGTTTGACGGGGTTGCGGCATGATCCATGCCAGAGGCAATGGCGGTGAGGATAGTGAGCGGACTGCCTTATTCCCTCTCCCGTGGGGAGAGGATATGCAGGCTTGGCTGCTTGCAGCCTAGCCGGAGTTGGTGAGGGGATCTGCCCTATCAGTAGTGCGAAACCCCTCTCCCACTGGAGAGGGAACCGATCCTGACAACTTCTCCGCTCCTGTCTTGACCGGCCGCCAGGCCGCCTCCTTCTCCCGCCGCTTCAAATAGCTGTCGAGGGCGATCTGAAGCGCGATCAGCATGAAGATAAAGGGCTGGAATGCGATGCCGACAAATAGCGAGCCCACCAGATAGACCAGATGCCCCTGTTGCATGGCGAGCGCATAGGGCGCGACCCATTGCAGATCGGGCTCGGCCCGCTTTTCATAGCGGCGGCGGATGATCTCCATCCGCAACACTGTGCCGAAATTCAGCAGCAGCCAGACAATAAGGCCGGGAAAGCCCTGTTCCCCCAGCATCTCGAAATAGCTGCTGTGATAGGCGCGTCCTTCGTCCGTGATGACTTGCCGTTCCACCGCCTGGACCGGGCCGTCGCCCTCCACCTTCTTTGCATCATAGCGGAGCGTGTTCTGGCGATAGGCCTCAAAGCCGCCGCCCAGCGGATGATCCTGCACATAGTCCCAGGTCCATTGCCACACCGCGATCCGGGTGGAGGCGGACTCGTCCGCCTGATAATTCTGGATGGTGTCCATGCGGCTGGTGAAACTGGACGGCAGGAAAGGAATCGCCATCAGCGCGGCAATGCCGAGCAAGGCACCATAGAGCAGCCGCCGCTTTGCATGGCGCAGGAACAGCAGGATCAGAAAGGCCGCGCAGACAAGGCCGGTACGCGCCTCCGTCCCGATCGGGATCAGGAGACAGGCAAAGCAGAGGCTGAACGCGAACAGCTTCACCCGCCAGTCCGCCGGATAGATGCTGCCCCATTTCGAAAGATACAGGATCAGCGGAATGATCGCGATGGCGACGGTGGAGATGATGCTGCCTTCATAAAGGCCGCTATTATTG
>DATEFI010000071.1:0-5331 GCA_035280705.1 Rhizorhapis sp.
GCCGACATAGAGATCGTCAACGCCATATTCGCCCGAGAGGTAAGCAGCGCAGGGCAGGACGCGCTTCTTGTCCTTGAGGTAGCTTTCCGCCATCGCGATTGCGCTGGTGGCGGGAGCATAAAAAGCCGAGCCGGTCTTCAGCAGCGCAACGATCTCGCCGCCGCCGGAGCGGGTGCGCTGCACGATGGCGTCGATGCGCTCCTTCGTCGTCCAGCCCATTTCGATTAGGTCGGGGATAGGGATGCCGGCGACGGTCGAATATTCGACGACCGGGACCATGGTGTCGCCATGGCCGCCCAGAACGAAGGCAGTGACGTCTTCGACCGATACACCGAACTCTTCGGCGAGGAAATGGCGGAAGCGTGCGCTGTCGAGAACACCTGCCATGCCGACGACCTTGTTGTGCGGCAGGCCGGAGAACTCCCGCAGCGCCCACACCATCGCGTCGAGCGGGTTGGTGATGCAGATGACAAAGGCGTCCGGGGCATATTGCTTGATGCCTTCACCCACGGCCTTCATGACCTTGAGGTTGATGCCCAGAAGATCGTCGCGGCTCATGCCGGGCTTGCGGGGAACGCCTGCGGTGACGATGATGACATCCGCGCCCGCGATATCCGCATAGTCATTCGCGCCCTTGAGGTTCGAATCAAAGCCTTCGACGGGGCCGGATTGCGCGAGGTCCAGAGCCTTGCCCTGCGGCATGCCCTCGGCGATGTCGAACAGGACCACATCGCCCATTTCCTTCATCGCCGCCAGATGGGCGAGGGTTCCACCGATCATGCCAGCGCCGATGAGCGCAATCTTCTTACGGGCCATCACATTACTCCCAAGCGGGCCGGCGCAGGACCGGCAGAGAAAAAGCCCCGCCCGCTTAGGCGCAAACGTTACGGAGTTCAACCGGCGAAATGCGCGGTTGGCCGATTATCTTTGCAAATGGTTCGCAATTGCATTAAAGGGAAGGAAATGTTGTCACAATTCACAAAAAGGTCATTTCCGGCAGGCGGGAATGCAACTTTTTCTCCTGTCGGTCCAGGATTGGCGTCTTTGCGGATGAGTTTTGCGAAAATTGGAGGGTCGTGCGTTTATTCTGAACCAAGCCCGTTCGGGCTGAGCCTGTCGAAGCCCTTTTTTTTCTTCAGAAGAAGAAATGCCCCCTTCGACGTTGCCTGCGGCGTCGCTCAGGACGGGCTTCGACAGCTCAGGCCGAACGGTGGTGCAGAATTAAGGCTCTTCGTCCTGAGGCGTGAGCGCTCAGCTATTCTGAAACGGCTTCTCTCCACCAGGCGCCGCCCACCTTGGCCATGACAACTCGCAGGGCGTCCCTTACCTCACACCCGCATCGGCATCAGCACATAGAGCGCAGCGCTCTTGTCATTCTCGCGCAGCAGCGTCGGCGCGCCGGCGTCCGCCAAGTGGAGTTCGACAGTATCGCCCTGCATCTGTTGCAGAATGTCGAGAAGGTAACGGGCGTTGAAGCCGATCTCCAGCCGCTCGCTGCCATAATCGCCCGGCACATCTTCGGCGGCGGTGCCATTTTCCGGGCTGGTCACCGACAGCGTCACCTTGTCCTTGTCGAGCGCCATCTTGACCGCGCGGGTCTTCTCGGTGGCGATCGTCGCAACGCGGTCGACGCCTTCCTCGAAGCTGCGGGGGTCGATGCGAAGCAGCTTGTCATTGCCGGTTGGGATGACGCGGCTGTAATCCGGGAAGGTGCCGTCGATGAGCTTGCTGGTCAGGATGGCGCTGCCCAGCCCGAAACGGATCTTGGTGGCGCTGAGGTCCACCAGCACGCTGCCGTCGAGTTCATCGAGCAGCTTGCGCAACTCGCTAATGCATTTGCGGGGCACGATGATGTCAGGCATGCCTTCCGCGCCATCGGGCCGGGGAACGGTGACACGCGCAAGACGGTGACCGTCAGTCGCGGCCGCCTTCAGCACTGGCTGCGCCTCGTCCGACACATGGAAGAAGATGCCGTTCAGATAATAGCGCGTCTCTTCGGTTGAGATGGCAAAGCGCGTCTTGTCGATGATCTGAATGAGCGTCGCCGCAGGCAGCTCGAAGCTGACCGGCAGATCGCCCTCCGCAATAACCGGGAAGTCATCGCGGGGCAGCGTCTGCAGGCTGAAACGGGCGCGTCCGGCATTGACCTGCATCTTGCCTTCCGCTGCCGAAAGCGAAACCTGGCTTCCCTCCGGCAGTTTGCGCACGATGTCGAACAGCGTGTGGGCCGACACGGTGGTTGCGCCTGGGGTTTCCACCTGGGCCTGCACGCTGTCCACGATTTGCAGGTCAAGGTCGGTCGCCATCAGCTTGATGGCGCCGTCCGACGTCGCCTCGATAAGGACGTTGGACAGGATGGGAATGGTGTTGCGCCGCTCCACCACCGATTGCACGTGGCTCAGGCTCTTGAGCAGCGTTGCGCGTTCGATTGTCGCCTTCATTCCCTGTTCCCGCTTCTGTTCTGGTCCGGCTGCCGGGGAAGGCAGCCTTTGTGCTGAAAGGATTCTTCCCCTTCATTACCAGCTATGATGAACGGAGCAAGGAGGGACGAAAGGCTTTTCAGGGCTGATATGCTTGCAAAGGCGAAATGTTTGCGCTTCATGAGCGGCGCATGAAGCATATCGCTCTTTTTCTGGCTCTGGTGTCCATCTTTCCGGCTCCGGCAGAGGCGCGGCAGTCGCTCGGCGTTTTCGAGGGCTGGGGAGCTTTTCGTGATCCTGCAACGCCGCGATGCTATGCAATAGCCCAACCCGTGAACCATAAGGCAAGGGGCGACTGGCCTGCCTTTGCGGCCATTGGCTACTGGCCGAAAAAAGGGGTGCGGGGCCAGCTCCATTTCCGCTTGAGCCGGGAGAGAGCGGCAAAGGCCAAAGTGACGCTAACCATCGGCATTCGCCGTTTCGAACTGGTCGGTGGCAGGGCGGATGCCTGGGCCAAGGACAAGCGCATTGACGCAGCTATCGTCGCAGCCATCCGCTCGGCCACCGGCATGAGTCTCCGAACGGTGGGAAAAGGGGGCAGCGCCTTCAGGGATATATATGCCTTGCGCGGCGCGGCTACGGCCATTGATGCGGCGGCATTGGGATGCGCGCGGTCCTGAAGCTCCTGCGCTAGCTATTTGGGCCGTTTCTCCCTATATGCGCGCCATGCAGATTCCCGGCCATATTGATCCCGTGCCCGTGCCGCGCGCCGTCACTCCGCGTGAGGACGGCCGCATTGACCTCCTGGGCCTCAACAAGGCGCAGATCCGTTCCGTGCTGGAGGAGGCGGGCCTCGACGGCAAGCAGGCCAGGCTTCGTTCCAAGCAGCTCTTTCACTGGCTCTATCATCGCGGCGAGACGGATTTCGAGCGTATGACGGACCTTGCCAAGCCAATGCGTGGCTGGATGGCTGAGCGCTTTGTCATCGGTCGGCCGGCGGTGGTCGAGGCACAAGTCTCTTCCGATGGCACACGCAAATGGCTGCTCCGTTCGGATGACGGGCAGGATTATGAAATGGTCTTCATCCCCGATGCGGATCGGGGAACCCTTTGCGTGTCCAGCCAGGTGGGGTGTACGCTCAACTGCCGCTTTTGCCACACCGGCACAATGCGTTTGGTGCGCAATCTGACGCCGGGAGAAATTGTGGGGCAGGTGATGCTTGCCCGCGATGCTCTTGGTGAATGGCCGAAGGGGAATATGGCCGCCGCCAATGATGCAGAGGAGGACGACGACACTCCGCAATATTCGACCGACGGCCGGATGCTCACCAATATCGTCATGATGGGCATGGGCGAACCGCTTTATAATTTCGAGAATGTCCGCGATGCGCTGAAGGTTGTGATGGACGGCGATGGCCTGTCGCTGTCAAAGCGCCGCATTACGCTTTCCACCTCCGGCGTCGTGCCGATGATGGCTCGCGCGGGTGAGGAGATCGGGGTTAATCTGGCCGTCTCGCTTCATGCGGTGACAAAGGACATTCGGGACGAGATTGTCCCGATCAACCGGAAATATGGCATTGAAGAGCTGCTGCAGGCCTGTGCCGATTATCCACGGGCCAATAATGCACGGCGCATCACTTTCGAATATGTGATGCTGAAGGACAAGAATGACAGCGATGAGGACGCAAGAGAGCTTGTCCGGCTGATCCGCAAATATAAATTGCCGGCGAAGGTGAACCTCATCCCGTTCAATCCTTGGCCCGGCGCGTCCTATGAATGTTCCAGTGCGGAGCGGATCAAGCGCTTTTCCGATATTATCTTCGAAGCCGGCATCTCGGCACCAGTCCGCACGCCGCGCGGCCGGGACATCATGGCGGCCTGCGGACAACTGAAGTCCGCATCGGAAAGGAAGAGCCGCGCGGAACTGGATCGCCTGGCGGAAGAGAAGCTGGCGGCACTGGGGTAAACTGGATTCGACTGCTTGGCTGAGAACCGGCTACCTTATGGGGCCGGCGCCAAGCGCGAAAATCAGTTCCGGAGCCGCTCGATCGCCTGGGCCAGGGCAACATACAGCTTGCCCATGTCCGATGACAGCAGCGTCACCGCCAGGGCGCTGCCGTCGCGCGTCGCCAGGATGTGCCGCAGCATCGCCTCAAAGTCATGGATATAGCGGTTCACATGTTCCCGGAACTCGGCGTCCTGGTCATAATGGTGCGAAATCTCTCGCGCTTCTCCGGTATCCAGAAGCTTTACCGCGCGGCGCGTGAAGACCCCCCGGTCGCCCTTGAGATAGGCCGCCCAGCTTGAGTCAGTGACTTCATTGGAAAGGATCTTGCTGACATCGATGGCCGTACTGTTCAGGGCCTCGATAAGGACAGCCACGCGGCGGGCGAAGCTGTCGCGATCGCGTTCCTCGGCTTCGTGCCGTGCTTCATCGATCCGGCGTTCGACGCTGGCGCTCGTGTCGGCGATGGTCATCATCTGCCGCATGAGCCGTTCGGTCGCCTGATGCGCGCTGGTTAGGGCGTTCTGGGCGACGACGGAGATCTGCTCCATCTGTGCCACTACCTTCTGCGAAACCGCATCGTCCAGCGCCTTCTGGCTGGCTTTGCCAAGAGCATCGGCTGCTTCCGGAATGGTTCGGGCGAGCGATTGGCGCGCGCGTTCTGCGGCTTGCTCGGCGGTTTCCTTGACCCGCAGCAGGGCTTCGATCAGCTTTGGCCCGGCCTGTTGCGCGAGACGTTCGGATTGTTCGTCCGCCGCCGCAATGGCGCTCCCCAGCTTTTCGACCTCGATGCGATTGGTCACGATGTGGGCTTCCGCGCCCGATAGCCATTCCCTGAGCAGGGTGGCTTGGGCGCGGATCATCTCCTCCGCCTCATTGACGCGGCCCAGAATGGCTTCGGTCACGG
>DATEFI010000072.1:0-12509 GCA_035280705.1 Rhizorhapis sp.
CAGCCAGATGATAATGTTCATTGCACGTCTCCTGTCTTTATTGGTGTGCAATAAAGCGCCCGGCGGCAAAAAACGTTCCGGCCCCATCGTGGATGGCGGGGCCCCATGCGAATGATGGAGAGCGTTAAAGCGAAACGTTGTTTCCGTCGTTCCTGCGTAGGCAGGGAAGGATGTTTTTTCGCTGGCAGGTCCAAAAATAGCGAACCGGAAAAAATTCCGTTCACAAACAAAAACCGCCCGCCCTTCGGGGCAGGCGGTCTTGGCGTGGCGGCGATACCGCCCCGCCTGTTCAATATTTCTGCTGGCGCTCGTAAAGCGACTTGTAGTGCTGAATCCGAGTGACGCGCAGGCCGGGCATACCCGACCGGTCGACCGCCCGCTGCCAGCCCGCAAATTCCTCCAGCGTCAATCCATAGCGCTCGCACGCCTCATCAACGCTCAGCAGGCCGCCATTGACGGCCGCGACAACCTCGGCCTTGCGGCGGACCACCCAGCGGGTCGTCGAAGGGGGCGGAAGCGAATCCAGGGTCAGCGGTTCGCCGAGGGGACCAACAACCTGAGCGGGTCGGATTTTCTGATTCTCGATCATTCTCACCTCAAAACACGGCAACGGAGCCAATCACATGTCGGTGTTCACCGATTTGTCACAGAGCATTGAACATCGGCTAAAGCGCCAAGGTAAATGCTCCCTTCACGATTCTTGCCCCACCGTTAAATGCCCGGCGATCAGCGGGTTGAAGCATCCCGCCAGGCTTCTGGCCTTCACATTTTCCACTGTCCTGGGCGCGAATATCCGCGCCAGGGCGGCGGCAAAATCCGCCTCGTCCGCTGTCTCCCCCTCTTCAGCGGCAATACAGCGCGCCGTTGGCGTTGCCGCCTGCCGCGCCGAAGCAACGGCAAGCAGCACCGACAGATCGGGCGCCTGATCTCCCAGCCGGGAAATCGCGCCAGGCGTGCGTGCCCTCAACCGATGCGGAAAATTCATGTCCATGAGCCGAATCATTAGCGGATAATGGATAAGAGCCGGTAAACCGCCTGGTCAGAAGCTGTTAAGCGGCCTTAACGCCGGCTCTGGCGCTGGCGCGTGAAGCAGACTATATGCCCCCGCATCATGTCAGCCGATTTCCAGCTCGAAGGGCCGATGCAGGCCCGGCGGATCGTCGTCGCCATGTCGGGCGGCGTCGACAGCAGCGTCGTGGCCGCCTTGGCCGCGCGGTCGGGCGCGGAAACCATTGGTGTCACGCTTCAGCTTTACGATCATGGCGCGGCGACCGGACGGACGGGAAGCTGCTGCGCCGGGCAGGATATTCGCGATGCACGCGCGGTCGCCGACAAGCTCGGGATCGCCCATTATGTCTTCGATTATGAAAGCCGCTTCCGTGAGTCGGTGATCGAGGATTTCGCCAATGAATATATGGCCGGCCGTACCCCCATACCCTGCGTCAAATGCAATATGGGGGTGAAGTTCACTGACCTGTTCACCCTTGCCCGCGATCTAGGCGCCGATTGCCTTGCGACCGGCCATTATGTCCGCCGTTTCCTGGGCGCTGAGGGGGCGGAGCTGCACCGGGCGGCGGACCCGGCGCGCGATCAGAGCTATTTCCTCTTCGCCACCACACAGGATCAGCTCGATTTTCTGCGCTTCCCGCTGGGCGGCTTGCCCAAGCCCCAGGTGCGGGAAATCGCTGCGTCGCTGAATCTTGCCGTGGCGATGAAGCCCGACAGCCAGGACATTTGCTTCGTGCCCGATGGGGACTATGCGCGGATCGTGCGCAAGGTCCGGCCGGATGCCGAGGATGGCGGCGACATCATGCATATCGATGGCCGTGTGCTGGGCCAGCACAAGGGCATGATTCACTATACTGTCGGCCAGCGGAAGGGGCTGGAAATCGGCGGCCAGCCCGAGCCCCTGTACGTCATTCGCCTCGATGCCGCAAACAAGCGCGTGATCGTCGGCCCGCGCCAGGCCCTCGCTGTAAGCGCTGCCCATCTTTCTGAGATCAACTGGCTCGGGGGGAGCTTTTCCGGCACCTGTCAGGCCAAGGTGCGCTCGCTGGCCAAGCCCGTTCCGGCACGGCTGGAGGGCGGCAGGCTGCATTTTCTTCAGCCCGAATATGGCGTCGCCCCTGGCCAGGCCGCCGTGCTCTACGATGGCGACCGGGTTCTGGGCGGCGGCTGGATCGCCGAAACCGAACCGGCGGAACTGGCGCAAGTCGCCTGAAACGGAACATTCCCGGTCCTTCGCCGGTTTCCCTTTCGATGAAGTCCATGCTTCTCGTGCTGATCGGGTCTGTCCTGATCATTGTTGGCGTCGCCGTGGCGGCTGTTCGCACGGCACGGCGCGGACGGCTGAGCAGTCCGGCACCCAATTCGGAACATCCCGATACGCTGGAACCACAAGGGCGTGGCGACCGCCTCAGTCTTTTCTCGGATCTGCCGGGAATTGCTCTGGTGGCCTTGGGTGCGGTTGTTCTGCTGCTTTGGGCGGTTATTTGAACGCCGCAGCCTAACCTCCGGGAAACAGCTCCACCAAGCGCGCCAACTGCTGACGCACCGCCGCCTGCTCTTCTTCGTTGGAGAATCCCAGCCGCACGATCGTCAGTCCCTGCTCAGGCGAAATCAGCAGATATTGCCCGCGATGGCCAAGGCTCGCGAAGAGGCTGGAGGGTCCATGGCCGGGAAAAAGGATGTCCCGCCTGCCCTCGGGCCGGGGCTTGTTTAGCCACATATGGCCGCCATAGCTTGGGTCGAGCGGAGAGGATGTCCGCATGAAGCGGACCCAGCGGGCGGACAATATTTGCCGCCCGTCCGCTTCACCATTGCGGCGCAGAAACTCTCCGAACTTCGCATAATCCCGTGCGGTCGCATGCATGAAGCTGCCCCCGATGAGCGTGCCATGCGCGTCGAATTCAGGCGTAAGGCTCGCAAGACCCAGCGGCTCGATCAACCGGCCGCGCAGGAACTGCATCATCGCCTGCCTGCGCAAATCCGGGTCCTCACTGGGGGTAAGGGCGCGTGTTACAATGTCCGACAGGATCATGCTGGTGGCGGTGCTGTACTGGAATGCCGTGCCTGGCCGGGACGCGAGCGGCTTTGCCTCGGCATAACCAGCCATGTCGCCCGCGCCGCTCATGAAGAGCATTCGCACGGTATCGCTGTCATAGACAGGATGGCCATTTTCCACATGCTCCAGCCCTGAGGACATGTGCAGCAGGTTCCGCAATGTGATGCCCGCGCGAGGATCGCCGGGCTGGCTCCAGGCGGGTACGGGGGCGGGCGCATCAAGCACCAGCCGTCCGTCGGAGACCATGAGGCCCACGAGCGTCGCCGTTATGCTTTTCGCTATGGACCAGCTTAACAGCTTGGTATCTGGTCCGAAGCCCTTGCCATAGCTCTCGGCGATGATCTCACCGTCCCGCATCACGACCAGGGCGCGCGTCTGTCCCATGGCCGGATCGTCGAACAGGGGATCGACCGCAGCGCGCAAATCCGCTTCGCTGACACCGGCAGAATCATGCGCGGCATAGGATCGCGGCGCCTGCCCCGACAAAGACCGGGGCAATGCGACCCAAATCGCACTGCAGAGGGCAAGACTTGCCAGAAGGATGATTTTCCGGTTCATGGGCCACGCTTTACAGCATCGTCACGCGAAAGGGGAAGCATGATCAAGGCGCATATGGCAGGCTATGCGGTCGCCGGGCTGATCGCGGCCGGAATAGCCTTGCTTGCCTGGAGTTGGCCCGATCTCAAGACGCGGGCCGAGGCAGGCGCCGGCTATGGCGCGCGGATCGGCTGTTCCTGCCGCTATGTGCAGGGCCGGACGATGGAGAGCTGCGAGCAGGATATGGAGGCGGGGATGGAGATAGTCATGCTAGACGATCAGCCGGACGAGCGCGCCGTGGCGGCAAGCGTGCCCCTGATGGCAAAGCGGGTAGCAAGGTTCCAGCCGGGTTTCGGTTGCGTTCTGGATTGAAGGCCATCGGCCGGGAGCCCGCGCTCTACGGCGCTCCCTCTGCCTCCTGCTTCGCAAGCCGCCGTTCCTCGAACCATTGGCGCAGCATTGCCTGAGTGCAGCCGGTCTGCCCATTGCTGCCGATGACAGAGCAACTGTTGGGGAGCAGTTGCCGATTGGCGGCTTCCATCGTTTCCACGCGGCTCGCCCAGTTTTGACTGCCGACGGTTTCCTTCTTTTGGCGGAGGGTCTTTGGAATGCGGTAGCGCTCGCTTTCGGGTTTCCGTGCGCAGACGATAATCGCGTCCCCCTCCGCCTTGGGACATGGATCATCGCCATAGACCACCAGCGTCTGAACGCGCCGGGGCGATTCAGCCTGCGCAGGGGTTAAGGCTGCGCACAGGGTCATGAGGGCGATGAGGGGTAGGACACGCATGGTGGGACCTTTCTTCCGTCCTTCAAAATGAACGGCGCCTGTATCCCGTTCCTACCGCACCTCGAATTCCGCCTTCAGGCCCATCGCGGCCGCAAGCTGCCGCAGACGCCGCTCGACCGCTTCGCCGAAAAGTGCCGCATGGCTGTGGGTGAGGACGAGGCGAAGCATGTCACCCTCCGCCTCAAGCGCCCCAAGCGTTAACGGCCCCGCAACGCCGCCGCTAAGGCGCTGGGCAAGCCGGATGGCAAGTCCCCAGCGGATCGCCTGCTGAAGCGCCTCGGGGGAAGCCAGCCCCTCCAGTTGCTGCGGGACCGTCGTGCCGCCCCCCAAATGGGAATAGAGCGCCTGCGCCAGCATCGCCCTGCCCGCTACATCAATGCCGACCCAATTGCCGTGCAGAGCGATTTCAAGGCCGCGCTCGGCGCGGAATTCGGGATTGGCGCGCCAGCCGACATCGGCAAGCAGGCAGACCGCCCGGCGTATGCGGCGCCATTCGGACGGGTCGCTATTGAAAACAGGCGCAATCCACCGGTCTATGAGGTCGCCATGGCCGCGAAAGCGTCCCTGCGTTTCACCTTCGGCCGCTGCCGCAGTCAGCAAAGGATCCAGCGCCTTGATGTCCCGCGGCAGGTCCTGGAACAGCAGTCCCTCGCGAAGACCAAAAGCCGACACGACAAGGTTCGAACTGCGAAGGTGACGAACCATCGCGGCGAGCAGAAGGGCTGCGTCCGACATGGTGGGGATGCGGCTTGGCGAGAGCGACGAAATCGCGCGCAACCGCACCTTGTCCATGCCCGCAAGTACACGAACCAGATATGCGGGCGTATCCCGCCCCATTTCATAATGATGGATGACGGGCAGGGGAAAACCTGTCAAATGCATGTCGAGCCGCGCCAGCGCCCGCCATGATCCCCCAACGAGATAGAAAGGGAGATCGGGCGTCACGCTGTCCCAACCCGCCTTTTTGAGCAGCTTCACGACGTGCCGGTCAAGGCCATGCTGCCCCTTCGCCCGAATGTCGGGAATGCGCAGGACACCGAGCGGCAAGGAAACCGACTCCCGTATCTTGCCGCCCGAAACGCGCACCAGTTCCAGACTGCCGCCGCCAAGATCGCCAACGATCCCGTCGGCGTCGGGAATGGCGGAAAGAACACCCGCTGCTGCGGCATGCGCCTCTTCTTCGCCTGACAGCAGCCGGACATCAAAGCCCAGCGCTTCTGCGCGCCGGACAAATTCCGGGCCGTTGCTGGCCTCCCGAACCGCGGCGGTCGCGACGCACCGGACCTCGCTTGTCTCCATTTCGCGGCAGAGCTGATGAAAACGCGCAAGAGCCGTGAGCCCGCGCCGCATGGCCGATTCTTCAATGGCTCCTGTTTTGGCGAGCGATGCGCCCAGCCCGGCCATCACCTTTTCATTGAACAGAATGAAGGGGATGCGGCGAGGTCCGTCATAGACCACCAGACGAACGCTGTTCGATCCGATATCGATGATCCCGGTGCGGGCGGTCTCCGCAGGGGATGGCGCTTCCTTCAGAAGTTCATCTGCGCGCGGCCGGGCAATCAGGGGGGACTGCAACGTCACCGCCGCCGCCTCAGGCTGAGCTTGGGAACTGCCTCGCTCTTGCGCAAGGCTGCACCACGCCCGGAAAGCGAAGGATTGGTCATGAAATAATGATGCAGGTTGAACGGCTTGTCGCCCGGGTCGATCCGGTGATAACGCCCGTCGCTGTCCAGTTCCCAGCTTTGCTCATTGTCGATAAGGTTCGCCACCATCACCTGATCGAGCACCTGGTCATGAACCGTGGAATTCTCGATCGGCAGCATATATTCCACTCGCCGGTCGAAGTTGCGCGGCATCCAGTCGGCCGAGCTGATATAGACCTTCGCCTCGCGGTTCGGCAGGTCCTTGCCGCTGCCAAAGGCCCAGATGCGGCTATGCTCCAGAAAGCGGCCCACGACCGACTTGACGCGAATATTCTCCGACATGCCGGGCACACCGGGACGAAGGCAGCAGATGCCGCGCACGACCAGTTCGATCTTCACCCCGGCCTGGCTCGCGGCATAGAGCTTTTCGATGATCGCCGGATCGACCAGCGAGTTCATCTTCGCCCAGATGGTGCCGGGCCGCCCCGCCTGCACATGCGCCACTTCCGTGTCGATGAGCTTGGAAAGGCTGTCGCGCATATCCCGCGGCGACATGATGAGCAGGTCCAGCTTCTGCGGCTCGACATAGCCTGTGATATAGTTGAACAGCGCCGCCGCATCCCGTCCGGCCCGCGGATCGGCGGTGAAGAAGCTGAGATCGGTGTAGATGCGCGCAGTGACGGGGTGATAATTGCCCGTGCCGAAATGACAGTAGGTGCGGAATTGCTCCCCTTCCCGCCGGACGACCATCGAAATCTTGGCGTGGGTCTTCCAGTCGATGAAGCCATAGACGACCTGCACCCCGGCCCGTTCAAGCGCGCTGGCCCAGAGCAGATTCTGTTCCTCGTCGAAGCGGGCCTTGAGCTCGACGACGGCGGTGACCGACTTGCCTGCCTCCGCCGCGTCAATGAGGGCGCGGATCACCGCCGACTGCTTGCCGGCGCGGTAGAGCGTCTGCTTGATCGCCACCACGTCCGGATCCTCGGCGGCCTGCCGCAGAAACGCGATCACCACCTCGAAGCTCTCATAGGGGTGGTGAACGACGATGTCCTTGGCTCTGATCGCGGCAAAACAGTCCCCGCCATGTTCGCGGATGCGTTCGGGAAAGCGCGGAGCATAGGGTTCGAACTTCAGGTCCGGGCGGTCCTCATCGACAATGCCCGACAGGTCGCCAATGCCGACGAAACCCTCGACTTCCGTGATGATCGCCTCATGGCCCTGAAGCATGTCCTGAAGCATTTCCTCGACCGCCGGGGGCAGGCCGACCTCGATCTCCAGCCGGATCACCCGGCCGCGGCGGCGGCGCTTGATGGCGCTGCGGAAATAGCGGACCAGGTCCTCCGCCTCTTCCTCGATCTCGATATCGCTGTCGCGAATGATGCGGAAAACGCCGCTGTCCTTCACCTCATAGCCGGGAAAGAGCAGGTGCGAAAAGCGGCGGAGGATGGCCTCCATCGCCATGTAGCGCGCGGGCTCGCCGGGAATGCGGACCCAGCGGGACACGGTCGAGGGAATCATTACCAGCTCGCGCACCGGTTCCTTGTCCGACAGGCGCACCAGATCGAAGACGACGCTCAGCCCCTGATTGGGGATGAAGGGAAAGGGATGCGCCGGGTCAAGCGCCTGGGGCGTCAGGATCGGGAAGATCTGCGTCAGAAACTGGTTTTCCAGCCAGGCGTCCTCCTTGGCGCCCATCGAGCCTGCGCCGACCACTTCCAGGCCCTGCTGCGTCAATTCGCGGTGAAGGCTGTGCCAGACCCTCTGCTGCTCGGTCATGAGGCTGTCGGCTTCGGCCTCGATGGCCTGAAGCTGTTGCGTGGGGGTCAGGCCATCGGCGGAACGAAGGTCCACGTCCTGCAGTTGCTGCCCTTTAAGGCCGGCAACGCGGACCATGAAAAATTCGTCGAGATTGGTGCCCGAGATGGAGAGGAAGCGAAGGCGTTCCAGCAATGGATGCGCCGGATTGCACGCCTCCTCCAACACTCGCCGATTAAAGGCGAGCCAGCTCAGTTCCCGATTGAAATAGCGCTCGCTGGGAAGGCTCAACGATGCTGATGGGTCGGCTTCGGCCACATTCTTTTCCTTGTAATCCGGCGGCAGGCGGAAACAGTTCCAGAGCCGGATGAAGTTAGATTCCGTTGGTGTCGAGCAAAGCCGAGACTCATTGGCTCTAAGCCAATGTCCCTCGACCAGGCTCGGGAGGAACGGGTTTATCTAAAAATCATCAAACTCCAAAACCGTCCCGACGACTATATATCCCCTAGACCCATTTTGTGCAGGACTTCCTTCGCAAATGGGACGGAAATTTTACGGGATTGCGACAGCGCGGCGTCATTAAGGCAAGCGACCGTCGCGGCGATGGCGGCATAGCTGCGTTCGATGCGGCGGTGGAGGAAAGGGGCCAGATCAGCGGAATAGGCAGCGCCACAATCGGCCAATCCCTTTTCAATGAGGGCAAGAGCCAGGGCGTCATCCGGTTCCTCGATGGCAACATGGGGCGCTGCGGCTAGTCTGGAGCGCAGGTCCGGCAAGGCGATGTCCCACATGGCGGGGGGGAGATCGGCGATCAGCAGCAGCGGATAATGCCCCATCTGGGCATTGTTCCAGGCGTGGAACAGCGCCTCCTCATCGGTTTGCCGCGCATCGTCGATCATCTTGCCGCCCGTCTTGCGGACAAAAAGGCGGCCGAGGGTGGAACGCCCCGACTTGGGCGGGCCGGTCAGGATGGAAATGCGGACCGGCCAAATGCCCCAATGGTCGAGATGCCGCACCGCAAGCCGGTTGCTTTCGCTCAGCAGGAATGTCTCGCCCTTGTCCCGGCCAGTCCAATCCAGCGGAAGGCTGATCTGGCTCATTGCCCGTTCGTTGGCGTTCCCGGCGCTGGCCCGCGCCGCTGGATGCGCAATGTGTTGCCCGACATGACGACTGTCCAGCCCCGCGCGGCCAGCGCCGAACGCAGGCTTTCGCCGGTGCCGGCATAGCTGACGCTCATGACGGACGTGCCGCCCAGGGCAAGGCTGTTGGTGACGGCGCTGCTGACCCCCGGAACGGAGCGAAGCGCGGCCTCTCCCATGCCGACGGAATTCACGTCCGGCGTGTCGAACTGGATGAAAAAGGCGTTGATGCCTTGCGCCGGAATTTCGCTGGCGCCCTGATCCAGCCCCGCTTCCTCGCCTTCCTCAATGCCGAGTTCCTCGGGTTCGACCGGTTCTTCAATGATCAGCGACGGATCGGGGCGCAAAGTGCCGTCCACCAGCGCCCTTGTGTAAAGGGCATCCATCCGGCGGACGGCCTGGTCCATCATCTCCGGTATGCCACTGCTCGCCGCCACGCGCAGGGCAAAGGTGCCGATCAGGCGATTATCCGGGCCATGGCGGGCGGCGAAACGGCCGATGACGGGGCCGCCCGGCCATTGCCGCTCCAGACGCGCCATGGGCATGATGACATCCGCCGCGCCATATTGATCGAGCAGCACGCGCCACCAGATCCGCCCCCGCCTGCCCGCCTGCCCTGCATTGAGCAGCAACGGATCAGGACCGGTGCCGATGGTGCGGACATAGTCGATGGCGCTGTCGCCGGTACGATAGCGCGCCCAGGCCTTCTGCCATTCGCTGCGGTTCTCGAAGCTCTCTTGAGCGCCGCCCTCCGTGATGATCGGAAGCACCAGAAGCGGCGCCGAGCGCATGGCGCTTGCCCGGACACCCAATATCTGCCCCGCACGCGCACGATCGAACAGGACGCCCAGCGTCGCAATATAGCGATTGGGGCCAATCTGCTCCTTTTCGACGACAATGCCCGAGACGATATTTTCCAGCATCGAATCATTAAGAGCCGGAACGCCGCTTCCGGGATTCATCTTCTGCCACAGCTTGCGCCATCCTTGACGCTGCGCCAAGCGCCAGCCCGCTTCCCGCGCTTTTTCGGCGGTGTCGGAATAGACGTCGACCTTCACGCCGTCGACCTGGAAATCGCCTTCGCTGCTGATCGGCGGCACTCCCCGGTCGCCTTCGATCTGCGCGAAAAGCACGGCGCCCGCCCCAATACAGGCGAGCGCTCCGGCGATGGCGATGTTGCGAAATCGGGTCCTGGTCATGCGCACGGCGCCCTTTTGGCGACAATTGCGTGGAAATCCAAGAAAGATATCGGTAGGCGCGGCATATGACCCAGAAAGATGACGTTCCCGAGTCCTATAGCTATGCCCAGGCGGGCGTGTCGATAGCTGCCGGCAATGCGCTGGTGCGTGCCATCGCACCGCTGGCAAAATCCACCAGCCGCCCCGGCGCGAATGCGGAACTGGGCGGATTCGGCGGCTTTTTCGACCTGAAGGCCGCAGGCTACAAGGACCCGCTGCTGGTTGCCGCCAATGACGGCGTCGGCACGAAGCTGAAGCTCGCCATCGATCATGACAAGCATGACGGCGTGGGAATCGATCTTGTCGCCATGTGCGTCAACGACCTGATCGTGCAAGTCGCCGAGCCGCTTTTCTTTCTTGATTATTATGCCAGCGGCAAGTTGGAGAGCGGCGTTGCCGAACGGGTAATCGCGTCCATCGCGGATGGATGCAGGCAGGCGGGATGCGCGCTCATCGGCGGCGAAACTGCCGAGATGCCGGGCATGTATGCGCCGGGCGACTATGATCTTGCCGGCTTTTGCGTGGGCGCTGTGGAACGGGAACAGGCGCTCACCGGAACGAAGGTTGCCGAAGGCGACGTGCTGCTGGGCCTTGCCTCGTCGGGCATCCACAGCAACGGCTTCTCGCTGGTGCGGAGGCTGGCGGCGGACAAGGGATGGAAGCTCGCCCGTCCCGCGCTGTTCGACCAGGATATTCTGCTGATCGACGCACTGATGGCCCCCACGCGTATCTACGTAAAGCCGCTGCTGCCCCTTATCCGGTCCGGCAGGATCGCAGCGCTGGCGCATATCACCGGCGGCGGGCTGCTGGAGAATATTCCGCGCATCCTGCCGGAGGGGCTGCATGCCGTGGTCGAGGCCGACAGCTGGGAACAGCCGCGCCTGATGGCCTTCCTTCAGGCGCAGGGAAATATCGAACCTGAAGAGATGGCGCGCACCTTCAACTGCGGCATCGGGATGGTGCTGGTGGTGAAGGAAAGCGATGCCGCCGAAGTGACGCAGGCGCTTGGCGTGGCGGGCGAAACCGTGTCGCGCATCGGCCATATCGAGGCGGGCGAAAAGGGCTGCACCGTAAAAGGCAGCAAAGATTGCTGGAGCGCCAGAGATGCGTGGAGCGCGATGCATCATGGCTGAATTCCCTGCCCCGAGAGGGGGCAAATGAAAGCCAAGGTCGCCGTCCTCATCTCCGGCCGCGGGTCAAACATGGCGGCTCTCGTCTATGCCGCCAAGCGTCCGGATTGCCCGTTCGAAATCGTGCTCGTCGCGTCCAACGATCCGGAAGCACAGGGTCTTGCCTTTGCGCAGGCCGAGGGCATTCCCACCTTCGCGCTTTCCCACAAGGGAATGAAGCGGGCGGAGTTCGATGCCCACATCGATGCGGAAATCCGCAGGTCAGGCGCGCAATATGTTGCCCTCGCCGGATATATGCGGCTGCTTTCCCCGGAATTTGTAGAGCAATGGGCAGGGCGGATGCTCAACATCCACCCGTCGCTGCTTCCCAAATATAAGGGCCTGCACACGCATGAGCGGGCGCTGGCGGCGGGAGACAAGGTGGCGGGCTGTTCCGTGCACCTGGTAACCACGGAACTGGATGACGGACCGGTGCTCGGCCAGATCGGGGTCGCAGTCCTGCCAGGCGATACGCCCGATAGTCTGGCCGCGCGGACGCTGATCGCAGAACACCAACTTTATTCCCGTGTGCTCGCCGATTATGTGTCGCGGGAGACCAGCCCGGAATGGATCCTCTCGAAAGTGCGCGAACTCGCCCTTTCCCTGCCGGAAACAGTCGAGAAGCTCTCCCACGGCAGCCCGGGCTTCCAGATCGAGTCCGGCAAATTCTTCGCCTATTTCAGTCACAACCACCACGGTAGCGGGATCACGGGGCTGCTCGTAAAGACCAGCGGAGTCGAGGAACAAGCGATGCTAATCGACAGCGATCCCGACCTTTACTACCGCCCCGCCTATCTGGGGCCGTCGGGTTGGATAGGCATTCGGCTGGACCGGCCACCCGTGGACTGGACGCATATAGGCGAATGGCTGGCCAAGAGCTGGCGGTTCTCCGCATCCAGGCGGCTGACGCGGCTGGCGGACATCGCCGCCGAGTTTTAAGGATAGGTGAACGGCTTTTGCCACTAATACGGGTTAATTTCTCTTACTTATCCTCTCCTCGGCTTCCCATCTTCAACAGCTTGCCCAACTCCAGCGGAAAGGGGAAGACGATGGTGGAGCTTTTCTCCGCCGCAATGACGTTCAGCGAACCCAGATAACGGAGCTGCATCGCCTCGGGTTGCTGACTCAATGTCTGGGCGGCCTCCAGCAGCTTCTGCGCCGCCTGCTGCTCGCCCTC
>DATEFI010000073.1:0-7068 GCA_035280705.1 Rhizorhapis sp.
CAAGGTCAAGCATGGTGTCGCCGGCAAGCGCCACCGCCTGATCAGCCACAACGCCAAGTACATCCGCCAGAACCGCGGCACCGAAGTGCTGTCCGACGCCGACGTCGCGCACATCCGCCTGTGGGCTCCCTACGGCCTGAAATAAGAGAAGGACTAGAGAGATATGGCACGCATAAAGAGGGGTGTTACCACCCGCGCCAAGCATAAGCGGATCTTGGATCAGGCGAAGGGCTATTATGGCCGCCGCAAGAATACCATCCGCATCGCCCGCCAGGCCGTCGAAAAGGCCGGCCAGTACGCCTATCGCGACCGCAAGGTAAAGAAGCGGAGCTTCCGCGCCCTGTGGATCCAGCGCATCAACGCCGCCGTGCGCATGGAAGGCCTGACCTATGGCCAGTTCATGCACGGCCTGAAGCTCGCTGGTGTGGATCTCGACCGCAAGGTCCTGGCCGACATCGCGATGCACGAAGGCGACGCCTTCAAGGCCATTGTCGCACAGGCCCAGGCAGCCCTGCCGAACGCGTAACACGCGGCAAGGCGATGAAATCAAGGGTGCCGGGGCCATGCTTCGGCACCCTTTTCCTTGTCCTGAGGCTTCGTCATTCCCGCCGAAGCGAACCCTGAGTTTGGGGCCGCTTTCGCGGGGATGCCGAAGGAAGGATCATGCGGGAAAAGCGGATCAAGAAATGAAACCGCCCGTGGAAAATCGAACTGATCGAAGAGCGCAATCCACTTTGGAACGATGTGGCAATCGGACTTGGATTCCCGAGGCTTCCAGATTAAGGCCAGCGGCTAAATCCTGATCGTCATTCCCGCGAAAGCGGGAACCCATTCTCCTCAGGTTCGACGTTGGAGATTGCGGGCAGATGGGTCCCCGCTTTCGCGGGGATGACGAAAAAGTGGGAATGACGAACATATATGACAGACCTAAACAACCTCAAGACCCATCTCCTCAGCCAGGTTGATGCCGCCGCCACCCTCGATTCCGTTGAGGCCATTCGCGTGCATGCGCTGGGCAAGCAGGGAGAAATCACAGCGCTGCTCAAGACGCTGGGCAAGATGAGCCCTGAGGAGCGATTGGTCGAAGGGCCGAAAATCCACGACCTTCGCGAAAGTGTCACCGCCGCCATCGCCGCCAGGAAGGAGGCGCTGGAAAATGCGGTTCTGGAAGCGCGGCTGGCATCTGAAAAGCTCGACATGACCCTTCCCGTGCTGCCCGAGCCGCAAGGATCGGTGCATCCGGTGAGCCAGGTGATGGATGAGCTGGCGGAGATCTTCGCCGATCTTGGCTTTTCGGTGGCCACGGGGCCTGAGATCGAGGACGACTGGCATAATTTCAGCGCGCTCAACATCCCGGAGACGCATCCGGCGCGGGCGATGCACGACACCTTCTATTTCCCGGACGAGCGCAACGGTCACAGGATGCTGCTGCGCACCCATACCTCGCCAGTGCAGATCCGCACCATGACGTCGCAGGAGCCGCCGATCCGCATCATCGCGCCGGGCCGCGTCTACCGGTCGGACAGCGATGCGACGCACACCCCGATGTTCCACCAGATCGAGGGGCTGGTGATCGACAGGGGGATCAACCTCGGCCACCTCAAATGGACGCTGGAGACCTTCCTCAAGGCCTTTTTCGAGCGGGACGACATCGTCCTGCGCCTGCGCCCCAGCTATTTCCCCTTCACCGAGCCGTCGGTGGAGGTCGATGTCGGCTACAGCATGGAAAAGGGCCAGCGCGTCATTGGCGGATCGGAAGGTTGGATGGAGGTGCTGGGGTCCGGCATGGTGCATCCCAATGTCATCCGCGCCTGCGGCCTTGATCCTGAGGAGTGGCAGGGTTTTGCCTTTGGCACCGGCGTCGACCGGCTGGCGATGCTCAAATATGGGATGAACGACTTGCGCGCTTTCTTCGACGGCGATCTGCGCTGGCTGCGGCATTATGGCTTTTCGTCGCTCGACGTGCCCACGCTTTCGGGAGGAGTGGGCGCATGAAATTCACCCTGTCCTGGCTGAAAGAGCATCTGGAAACCGGCGCAACGCTGGAGCAGATCCTTGAAAAGCTCAACGCCATCGGCATCGAGGTCGAGGGCGTCGAAAATCCCGCCGAGAAGCTCGGCGCCTTCCGCATAGCGCGCGTGCTGAGCGCCGCCCCCCATCCGCAGGCGGACAAGCTGCAGGTGCTCTCCGTGGACGCGGGTGCCGATATTCCCGGGGGCCCGCTGCAGGTCGTGTGCGGCGCGCCCAATGCCCGCGAGGGACTGGTGGGCGTGTTCGGCATGCCGGGCGCCTATGTGCCGGGTAGCGGCATCACGCTGAAGGTCGCGGCCATCCGGGGCATCGAATCGAACGGCATGATGTGCTCGACCCGCGAGCTGGAGCTGGGCGAGGATCATGACGGCATCATCGAGCTTCCCGCCGATGCGCCGGTGGGTGAGGTCTATGCCGAATGGGCGGGCCTCAATGATCCCGTGATTGAAGTGGCGATCACCCCCAACCGGCAGGATTGCATGGGCGTGCGCGGCATTGCGCGCGACCTGGCTGCGGCGGGACTTGGTTCATTGAAGCCGCTCAGCGTGCCCGCCATCAACGGTGAAGGCCAGGGGCCCGACGTCCGCACGGATGATCCTGCAGGCTGTCCGGCCTTCTATGCCCGTTCGGTCAAGGGCGTGAAAAATGGCCCGTCGCCCGAATGGCTGCAGAAGCGGCTCAAGTCCATTGGCCAGAAGCCGATCTCCGCGCTGGTGGACATCACCAATTACATCATGATCGATCTTGGCCGTCCGCTGCACGTCTATGACATGGCGAGCCTCAAGGGCGGATTTGTGGCGCGCAAGGCGAAGGCGGGCGAGGAAGTGCTGGCCCTTAACGGCAAGACCTACCGCCTTGAAGAGGGTATGACGGTCATCGCCGACGCCGAAGCGGTGCACGACATTGGCGGTATCATCGGCGGCGAGCATTCGGGCGCGCAGGAGGGCACGGCCGAGGTGCTGATCGAATGCGCCTATTTCACGCCCGAAGCCATTGCGCGGACGGGACAGAAGCTGGCCCTCACCTCCGATGCCCGCAGCCGTTTCGAGCGCGGGGTCGATCCCGCCTTTCTCGATGATGGCCTCTCCATCGCGACGCAGATGGTCCTCGACCTGTGCGGCGGAACTGCGAGCGAGCCGACCTATGCTGGCGAACCGCCGCTGGAGACGCGCAGCATTGCCTTTGATCCGGCGGCGGTGCTGTCGCTCGCAGGCGTAGAGGTCAGCCGCGACATGCAGCGGGCGATCCTCGAGAAGCTGGGCTTTGGAGTGGCAGGCGCGGAGAAATGGGCCATCTCCGTCCCCTCATGGCGTCGTGACGTCGAGGGCAGCGCGGACATCGTCGAGGAAGTCGTCCGCATCTACGGCATCGAAAAGGTGCCTTCCATCCCCTTGCCCCGCGTGCCGGGTGTCGCGAGGCCAACGGCCACGCCGCAGCAGTTGATGGAGCGCCGCGTCCGCCGCGCCGCGGCTGCGCGCGGGCTCAATGAGGCGGTGAACTGGTCCTTCATCTCAGAGAAGGAAGCCGCCTCCGTGGGCGGGGGCGATTGGATGCTGGCCAATCCGATTTCCGAGGAAATGAAGGTCATGCGGCCTTCGCTGCTCCCCGGTCTTCTGTCCGCCACGCAGCGCAATGCCGATCGCGGCGCGTCCTCCGTCCGCCTGTTCGAAGTTGGGCGGCGCTACTTTTCGGATGGCGAGCGCGCCACCGTGGGCATTGTGCTCGCTGGCGACAGGACGCCCCGCGACTGGAAGGGCGGCAAGGCAAGCCCCTTCGACGCCTTCGACATCAAGGCCGAAGTCGTGGCACTGCTCGCCGCGGCTGGTGCGCCGGTCGAAAATCTCCAGATGATGGGCGAAGCAAGCACCGCCTATCATCCGGGACAATCGGGGACGCTGCGTTTGGGACCGAAAAATGTGCTGGCCGAATATGGCGTGCTGCATCCCAAAATGGTGAAGCAGTTCGATCTGTCGGGCAGCGCCGTGGCCGCCGAGATATTCCTTGATGCCATTCCTGCCAAGCGCCGGACCGGCTTCATGCGCGCACCCTATGCCCCGCCCGCATTGCAGACGGTGAAACGCGACTTCGCGTTCCTAGTGCCCGAAGGTCTGGAAGCGGAGCAACTCGTTCGCGCCATGCGCAGTGCCGACAAGAAGGCGATTGTGGACACGCGGCTGTTCGATGTCTTTGTCGGCCAGGGCGTGCCGGAAGGGCAGAAATCGCTTGCGATCGAAGTGACGCTGCAGCCGGGCGAGAAGAGCTTCACCGAAGAGGAACTGAGCGGCATCAGCGCCGCAATCGTGAAGGCTGCGGAGAAGTTCGGCGGTACGTTGCGGGGGTAATCCATTTCACTTTGTTATTTAACGTCATCCCCGCGAAGGCGGGGACCCATCTATCCCCTGTTCGAGGTTGCAATTTGCCATGACATGGGTTCCCGCTTTCGCGGGAATGACGGATAGAATTAAAAAGAGCCGAAAGCATGACCATTCTCACCCGCCGCACCTTCGCCATCATCTCGCACCCGGACGCGGGCAAGACCACGCTTACTGAAAAGCTGCTGCTGGAAGGCGGCGCCATTCACCTTGCGGGCGAAGTCAAGGCGCGCGGGGCGAACCGGCGGGCGCGGTCCGACTGGATGAAGATCGAGCAGCAGCGCGGCATTTCCGTCACCTCGTCGGTGATGACGTTCGAGAAGGACGGCCTCACCTTCAACCTGCTCGACACGCCGGGGCACGAGGATTTCTCGGAGGACACCTATCGCACCCTCACCGCCGTCGACAGCGCGGTGATGGTGATCGACGCGGCCAAGGGCATCGAGCCGCAGACCCGCAAGCTGTTCGAGGTCTGCCGCCTGCGGTCGGTCCCGATCATCACCTTCGTCAACAAGGTCGACCGGGAGGGGCGCGATCCCTTTGCCCTGCTGGACGAGATCGCGGACATGCTGGCGCTCGATGTCTGCCCGATGAGCTGGCCTGCGGGCATGGGCGGGCAGTTCGAGGGAATTTACGATCTTTATGCCAATCGACTGATGCAGCCAACGGGCGACAGCCGTCAGTTCGAGGGGAAGACAAGCGCCTTCACCGGCCTGGACGATCCAAAATTGGCGGAAACGCTCTCACCTGAAGGTCTGGAGCGGCTTCGCGAGGAGGCGGAGCTGGCGCAGGCGGGCTATGCGGAGTTCGACGCGGCGGCCTATCGCCATGGCGACCTCACGCCGGTTTATTTCGGATCGGCGCTCAAGCAGTTCGGCGTGACCGAGTTGATCCAGGCGCTCGGCGAACATGCGCCCCCGCCCCGTCCTCAGCCGGCCGAGCCAGCGGCAGTCGATCCGGAGCGGAACGATGTGACCGGCTTCATCTTCAAGGTGCAGGCCAATATGGACCCGCAGCATCGCGACCGCATCGCCTTCATGCGGCTTTGCTCGGGGACGTTCCGGCGGGGCATGAAGCTGACGCCGAGCGGCCATGGCAAGCCGATTGCGGTGCATAGCCCGATCCTGTTCTTCGCGCAGAATCGCGAACTGGCCGACGAGGCTTATCCAGGCGATATCATCGGCATTCCCAATCACGGCACGCTCCGGGTCGGCGATACGCTGAGCGAAAAGGCCGATGTGCGCTTCACCGGCCTTCCCAATTTTGCGCCCGAAATTTTGCGCCGCGTGGCGCTCAAGGACCCGACCAAGACCAAGCAGTTGAGGAAGGCGCTGGACGACCTATCGGAAGAAGGCGTGATTCAGGTCTTCTATCCCGAGATCGGATCCGCCTCGATCATCGGCGTGGTGGGGCAGCTTCAGCTCGATGTGCTGCTCTCACGGCTTGAAGCCGAATATAAGGTGGATGCTGCGCTGGAAATGTCGCCCTTCGATACCGCCCGCTGGATCGGCGGGAGCGAGGCCGCAATGAAGAGCTTTGGCGACATCAACCGCTCCAATCTGGCAAAGGACCGGGACGGCAATCCCGTCTACCTGGCCAAAAGCGCCTGGGACGTGGGCTATGTGCAGGATCGCAATCCCGACATCCGGTTCAGCGCGACGCGGGAAAGATAGCCTCAGTCCGCCCGGCGGAGCCACTCGCTCAGGCTGAGCGCGCTTGACGGGGCGGTTTCGGCCTCCATGCTGTGCTCCACAATATCGATCACCCAGCCCTTCCGCTCTGGGGTGACGCCAGCCGTGGCATCCGAGGGCACCCAGAGATCATATTGCCGCATATGGGCATCAGCGGCCGTGAAAAGCAGGCAGATGTCCGCCGCGATCCCGGTGAGAACCAGACGGTTTACCCCCAGCCGTGGCAGCAAGACCGGCAGGTTGGTTGCATAAAAGCCCGAAAAATGGGGTTTCACGACGAAATAGTCGCGCTTGCGGGGACGGAGCTTGCGGACGATTTCCTTGCCGCGGCTTTCAGGGCGCAGGCAATATTCGACGATGGCGGTGGTGTCGCCATGCCAGAGGCCGTAATTGTCGTTCACATAAACCACTGGCACGCCGCATTTGGTCGCCGCGGTTCGAAGCTTGGCAATGATGTTCGCTGCCTCCAGCCCCGGCCCCGCCATGGCCGGGCCCTCGGTGAATTGCAGGTCATTGATCATGTCGACGATGAGCAGCGCGGTGGCGCCAGGCGCCTTTTTCTTCAGTTCGATGTCTGCCACGGGTCCCTCATGATCAGCGGCGCGACCCACTGCCTATAGGTCTGCGGGGAAACACGGATAAGGGTTTGATGTTCCACCCGGCAAAGCCGGGCCTTTTGCCCCTGCAGCAGCACTCACTGAAAATCCCGGGATTTTGGCAATATCCTGACATCCCTCGGATGCGCCGCCCGGGGATAGAGGGGGTGGTTGAAAATGTCGGCGCGCGATAGTTCGATATGCGGCTGGCGATCCTCCGAAAGCCGGTCGAGTTCCGCAGTGCGGTCAATGATGCGCGCGGCCATCAGGTGAACGACCCCCTCTTCGCTGCGCTGCACCTCTCCCTCCACCAGCATCAGGCGAGAGGCCATGACGGGGCGGCGGTAGCGTTCGAAAAGCCGTGCCCAGATGAGGATG
>DATEFI010000074.1:0-2295 GCA_035280705.1 Rhizorhapis sp.
CGCCATGAAGCTGGGGAGCCGTGAGAAGATCGAGATCGAGGCGATCTCCACCGGCTCGCTGGGCCTTGATATCGCGCTTGGCATTGGCGGCCTGCCCCGCGGCCGCATCATCGAGATTTACGGCCCGGAAAGCTCGGGCAAGACCACGCTTGCGCTCCATGCCATTGCCGAAGCTCAGAAGACGGGGGGTACCGCAGCTTTCATCGACGCCGAACATGCGCTTGACCCCATTTATGCCAAGAAACTGGGCGTCGACATTGACGAGTTGATCGTTTCGCAGCCCGACACTGGCGAACAGGCGCTGGAGATTTGCGACACGCTCGTGCGGTCCAACGCGATTGATGTGCTGGTCGTGGACTCGGTCGCCGCGCTTGTTCCCCGGGCGGAGATTGAGGGCGAGATGGGCGACAGCCATGTCGGCCTGCAGGCTCGCCTGATGAGCCAGGCGCTGCGCAAGCTGACCGGCTCGATCAGCCGCTCACGCTGCATGGTGATCTTCATCAACCAGGTCCGCATGAAGATCGGCGTGATGTACGGCAATCCGGAAACCACTACCGGCGGCAACGCGCTCAAATTCTACGCCTCGGTCCGCCTCGACATCCGCCGCACCGGCCAGATCAAGGATCGCGACGATATTGTCGGCAACACGACGCGCGTGAAGGTCGTGAAGAACAAGGTCGCCCCGCCCTTCAAGCAGGTCGAATTCGACATCATGTATGGCGAGGGCATTTCAAAGATCGGCGAAATCCTGGACCTTGGCGTCAAGGCGGGGCTGGTCGAGAAATCAGGCGCCTGGTTCAGCTATGACTCGGTCCGCATCGGCCAGGGCCGCGAAAATGCGAAAAATTTCCTCAGGGAAAATTCAGAGCTTTGCGAAAAGCTCGAAAAGGCAATCCGCGGCAAGACCGAAAGCGTTGCGGAGGCGATGATGTCCGGCCCTGATGCGGACGATGACGTCGAATAAGCGCGTCGTCGCGTCGAAAATGGAGCCACCGGCCTGTATTCCCTCTCCAGTGGGAGAGGATATGGAGGCTTGGCTGCGTGCGGCCTGGCCGGAGTTGGTGAGGGGTTGTGCCCTACCAGTAGCGTGGAACCCCTCACCCAACTGCGACCAAGTCCGACTGCGTCGGCCTAAGTCTGCATATCCCTCTCCCTCTGGAGAGGGCACAAAGAACGTCCACAAATCCCGAAATCAGCCCATCAGGCCGGATAGCCGATCCCCATAACCTCATACTCCTTCTCACCCGAAGGCAGCAGCACCTTGCGCAGATCGCCAATGGCCGCTCCGCGCAGGGCACGTGAAAGAGGAGCGTTCCAGCCAATGCGGCCCGCCGCGGCGTCGGCCTCATCGTCGCCCACCAGGGTCACGGTACGGTGGTTATCGTCCTCATCGGCGATGGTCACGGTCGCGCCGAAATAGACGCGGCTCTTGTCCGGCTGCTGGGCCGGGTCGATGATCTTGGCGCCCTTCATCTTCTTCGACAGGCGGCGAAGCTGCCCATCGATTTCGCGCATCCGCTTGCGGCCATAAAGATAATCGCCATTCTCGCTGCGGTCGCCATTGCCGGCCGCCCAGCTGACGATTTCCACTACCTGCGGCCGCTCGACCGCGAACAGCCGTTCATATTCCGCACGCAGCGCGGCGAACCCTGCGGGAGTGATGTAATTGTGGCGGTTCATTATCTTCTCTATCTACGTCGTTGCCGCCAAGGCGGGAACCCATCTTCACAGATTGGAGCCCCGGGGATGAGCCAAGAGATGGATCCGCGCCTGCGGGGGATGACCGCAAGTATCAGCCCGGCCGCTGCTTCCCAAGATAGCGGCTGAGCGGCGCCTTCCCGCCTACCCGCGCCTGCGCAGGGTTCATGAGGTCATAGACCACCGCATTCTCAAGCACCCGCTGCACATAATTCTTGGTCTCGTAGATCGGGATATTTTCGATCCAGCGCACCATATCCGCGCCCGGAAGGCGCGGGTCGCCATTGGCGGCGATCCATTTGTTCACATTGCCCGGCCCAGCATTATAGGCCGCCACGGCGAGAGGAAAACTGCCGCCATAATAGCGCAGCATCGATTGGAAATAGGTGCTGCCAAGCTGAATGTTGTAGCTTGGGTCGTTGAGCGATGCAGCGTCATAGGAAAGCCCGATCTTGCCAGCGGTTTCCCGCGCCGTTCCAGGCATGAGCTGCATCAGGCCGCGTGCGCCCGCATGGCTGACGGCCTGGCGGTCGAACTGGCTTTCCTGCCGCGCGATGGCGTGGATCATCGTCCAATTGGCCTGATGGCCGCCGGGGA
>DATEFI010000075.1:0-8177 GCA_035280705.1 Rhizorhapis sp.
ATTTGTTCCCTGTTCGCATAGTGTCGCTGTCGGCAGGCTGAACGGCAAGGCCGTTTGCAACATGGCTTCGTATGAGCACGGTGGGATCGACAAAGGACTTTGCCGTGTTGAGCAGCCCCCTGAAGGGCGCTTCGATCCTTATGTTGAAGATGAAGGGCAGTCCGGTGAACTGCCGCCCCAAGCCCATCTGTTCCGATTCCACTGGCGCCTGATTGACGCCGTTGAAGGCCACCTGCGTTATCACCTCCCCGTCGATATAACCGTCCATCAGGATGGTGAGGCATTTGTAGCGCAACGATTTCAGCGCATCGAAGGCAAGCTTGCCGAACATGCCGAGATCGGCGTTCGACACTTCACCCACATAGGCGAGCGTTCCGCCCTGACGCCGATTGTCGCAAGCAACTTGGAGCTGCTTCACATTGTCCACATAAAGCGGCGGCAATCCCTCCTGCCGCGCGACCAGCACACCGCCCACAATGCGCCCGCCGCTGGCATCAAAGACCATCGGCAGCAGCCCGTCGAACGTGCCGGTCGCGGAGATATTCTCCAGCTCCAGCTTGTTGATGAACTCGGCTGCCTGCAAACCGATGATACGGAAGGTGAGGTTCCGGGGCTTTTCGGTACTGAAGTCCAGGACGGTCGGCTCCAGCGTCAACTGGCCACCGGAAAAGGGCCATGTTCCGCCTTCTATGCGCACCTGTTGCCCCAGCAGAAGCTGATAGCGGATGATTCCATCGGTGGCCTCTATGCCGGGATTGACACTCGCAATGCGGAAGATTTGCCCCGGCGGCGTCTGCAAGCCCAGCAGATCGGAGAAATGGATTTCGCCGGACAGCCCCGTGACAGGACCAAAGGCAGCCGCCAGGCTGATGTCATTGGTGCGGAAGCGGCCTTCGCTGGTGACGCCGCGCCCATCCCAACGGATCTGCCCCTCGCCAGAGATCGCTCCCTTCACATTGGCGACCACCCCCTTTGCAATGCGGGTAATATCCTCCGGCTGAAGGGAATCGTTGAATTGCAGCGAGTCCACCGCCATGTCAGCCTGGCCAACGCCAGTGCCAAGATTGTGCGCGATGCGAACCTTCGTCACCGGCGCGCCTGTCCTCGGCTCCAGCAGGATGCCATTGGCAGAGATGCGGTTGTTCTCCAGCCTCATGACGAAATCTTTTGAAAGCAGCGGATGGAAGCGGTCGGGCGCGGCCCGGTCCGCGAGACGCAAATCTCCATCTAGGTCCAGCGCCCCTTTCGTAAAGCTCCAACGGCCGGATGCTTCGGACATCTCCAGCGGCACATTGCCGATATGCCCGGCGCCGCCCTCAAACCCTCCCTCAAGACCGGCAGGCGCAAAGCGACCCGTCAGGTGCGCAAGGTCCAGAATCGTGGGCGCTTCCGAACCAAGAGCGACTTTGAGGTTATTGGCGGAGAATCCCGTGTCCGGAACGCCAACCCGCGCTTCTTTCGCCGCAAGGCTCAAGGGGCTCTGGCCCAGCCTTCCCCTTAGCCGAAGGTCCCGCGAGAGAGCGGCGAAGGCAAATCCGTCCGGTCCCGCCCGCACCATCGCTCCGCCCGCCGCCGGACAAAGGCGAAGCTGCGTCCGTTGAAGGGCCAAATTCTCATATTGGAAAGAAGCGAAGGAAACCGGCATGCATTGGGGATTGATCCGCACCGTTCCGTTCGGGGCCACCCGGCCGTCGACCGGCAGAGACAGGCCCTTGAGCCCGCCGCCGGGAAGCGGCCCGTCAAGCCTCACTATGGTCGTGAAGCGGCTGCCTCCGCGGCCAGCGACAAAGCGGACCGGTTCAAGCGTGAGCCTTGCATTCCTGGCCGTATAATCCCGCATGAAAATCTGGCCGTTAAGAGCCCCTGCCCTGTCGCGCTTCAGCCGGATGGCGGCTTGAGGAAGGCCGCCGCCCTCCATTCGCAAGCTGCCGTCAAGGGCGAATTGACCCCTTGGCCAGAACCAGGCCAGGCCGCTGCCGCCCGTCAGGTCCAGATGCGCGCCGCTCCGGCTTTTGAATGCTAAATCAGTGACTTGCATCCTTCCGCTTCCATTGCGCTGCAAGATCGCAATGGTCGCAACCGTTTCATTGCTCTTCCCTGCCGCTTCCACGGCTGAAGCAAATTTGGCGGCCAGCGGAGCAAGGGGCGTACCGGCGGTGGATTGCCGCAATTCAGCGACGGGGTTGCTTCCTTGCAGCTCCAACCCGTCGGCCTTGGCAAGGCCCTGCATCCGGGCAAAGCTGCCCCTTCTGTCGCTGCCAAGCGAATAGGTACCCTTGAAGCCCACCGGCCCCGCACGCAATGACGGATGAGCGAAGGCCACGGCGGCGATATCAACCCGCCCCTTCATCGCCCTGGCATCGCCGTTGAAGGAAATGTCGCCGCCAGCACCGGTCAGCCGCATGGCCGCGCCAGAAACGGTTTCAGAAGAAAGCCCCAGCTTCCCCCGCCAATGGTCCAGCGACTCGTTCAAGCGAATGTCTATGTCAGCCGCGGGTTTGACAGCCGCCAGGCCAGTTGCCGGGCAGTCGACCTCGGCGGCGCGCACAGGCCCCTTCAGCCGGGGCTCCCGCGCCGTTACCGACAGGTCGGCGTAGAGGGTAAGCCGGTCCGCCCAGCACCCCTGGGCCTTCGCCCGCTGCATCACGGCAGCGAGCTTCCCCTGGAATCCGCCGCGCAAATGGCCGGTACCGTCGAGCTTCATGCCGATGGGTCCTGCCGGCGTGTCCAGCCGCATCCGCGCGTCATACAGGCCTAGCTTCAGGTCGGGCAGACCCAGCGGCGCCGTGGATGTGGGATCGCGAAACTTGTCGAGTTCGCCAAGCCGAAGCTCGCCATTCACTATGCGGGCGCGCAGGCGCACTCCGCCCGCCCGGACAGCCGCGACCCGGGGGGTGAAGGCGCCGACCGCCAGGTCCACCTCGACCCAATCAGCGGTCAGGTCCGGCCGGTTCCTTGGTCCCAGGACCAGATTTTCAAGCCGCTGGGTCCTCAGGCCGATTTGCACGATGTCGTAGCGGGCCGAGACATTCCGCCGCATGAGCTCACGGCTGATCAGATTGTCCGCAATGGGGGTTCGCTGCGTCCAGACAACCAGCAGCACCAGCAGGAATATTGCAAGGACCAGCACGACCCAGAAGATCCAGCGCTTTTCCAGGGTCTCTTCTTCAGGGACCATTTGGGCTTCTTCTTGGTTCATCCTGTCATAACGCCCGGTTGCTGCCCTTCGTTTCCGAACCGTAAGATTTCACGGGAACAACATTGCCACAAGATGAACCGGCCGGCTCCATTCAATCCAAGGCTATGGCGATATCCGATTGAGCTTCAATCCCATTGCGCTTAGGCGTTGATGTCATGGGGGATATCGCACCGGGCGGCAAGCAGGAACATCATGGCGCGGGCCACCGCGAGCGGCTGCGCCGCCGCCTGCTGGAGGGCGGGCCGGAGGCGCTGCTCGATCATGAACTGATCGAATATCTGCTCGCCCTCGCCATACCAAGGCGCGACACGAAACCGCTCGCCAAGCAGCTTCTGGCAGAATTCGGCGGCATCGGCGGCCTGCTGACCGCCGACGCTGACGCCTTGAAAAGAGTGAGCGGGATGGGCGAAACCAGCGTCGCTGCTTTGAAGATCGCCCAAGCGGCGGCACTTCGGCTGATAAAATCGCAAGTCGCCAATCAGCCGGTGCTCGCCAGTTGGCAGGCGTTGCTCGATTATCTCCGTGCCGACATGGCCCACATGACGGTCGAACGCGTGCGCGTCCTTCACCTCAACAGCCGCAATAGGCTGATTCGCGACGAGAATATGGGCGACGGCTCAGTCGACCAGGCCGCCATCTACGTCCGCGAAGTCATCCGCCGCGCCATCGATCTTGGCTCCGCTTCGCTGATCCTGGTGCATAATCATCCGAGCGGCGATCCCGCCCCGAGCCAGCAGGACATCCTCGTCACCCGCAACATCATCGAGGCCGGCAAGAAGCTGGGGATCGCTGTCCACGACCACATCATCATCGGCCGCCAAGGGCATAGCAGCATGCGGGCCATGGGGTTGATTTGAGGAGGATCGCAGATCGAAGCGGACGGTCGGCTTCCCTCTCCAGTGGGAGAGGATATGGAGACTTGGCTGCTTGCAGCCTAGCCGGAGTTGGTGAGGGGTTGTGCCTTATCAGTAGCGTGGAACCCCTCACCCAACTCCGACTAAGACCGACTGCGTCGGCCCAAGTCTGCATTTCCCTCTCCCACTGGAGAGGGAAACGGGTGGCTGCTTTCCCAAAACCGATCCTCACATTCATTCCATCGCCGTCGCCAGCGGCAGGGTGAATTGAAACTCCGCGCCTCCGGCAATGGATGGCCGGACACGGATTCGGCCGCCATGGGCTTCTATGATTGTCTGGCAGATCGATAAGCCGAGCCCCATGCCGCTGCTCTTGGTGCTCATGAATGCCTGAAAAAGCTGTTCCATGATTTCCGGCGCAATGCCGGGACCCGTGTCGGCCACGGAGACAGCCACCATATCGTGATTGATGGCCTCTGACGAAATCAGGAGGTTTCTTACCTCGCACCCCTCCATTGCCTCAACGGCGTTGCGGATGAGGTTGATCAGGACCTGCTGGATCTGAACCCGGTCGACGAGCACGGTCGTGGCCGAAGCATCCAGGTTGAAGCGCGCCGACACACCCTTTTCCCTTGCGCCCACCAAGGCCAGCGAGGCAGCCTCCTGAATAAGGGCCGGCAGGTCCTCCAACCGTTTTTCGACTTCCCCCCGGGCGATGAATTCGCGCAGCCGGCGGACAATGCCGCCCGCGCGCAGCGACTGGCTGGCAATATCCTGGAACAGTTCCTTGAGGATGGTCTTGTCTTCCTCATCACCGCTGTCGATGATTGGTCCTGCGGCCTCGGCATAATTGGCTATCGCAGTCAGGGGCTGATTGATCTCATGGGCGAGGGTGGAAGCCATGGTGCCCATGGCGCTGAGGCGCGACACCTGAATGAGTTCCGCCTGAAGCTCCTGCACGCGCGCCTCGGTCCGGTGCTTTTCGGTCAGATCCCGTACGAAACCGGTAAAAAGCCGCTGGTCATCATTCGCAGCTTCGCCGACGGATAATTCCATTGGAAAGGTGCTGCCATCCTTGCGCAATCCTGTCACAACCCGGCCGATGCCGATGATCCGCCGTTCACCCGTATTCAGATAGCGATGGATGTAGCTGTCATGCTGCTCGGCATCGGGCGATGGCATCAGCAGGCTGACATTTCGCCCGACAAGTTCCTCTTCGCCATAGCCAAAGGTCTTTTCGGCCGCCGCACTGAAGGAAAGGATGTGGCCATGCTCATCGATCACGATCATGGCATCGGGAACGGTGTCGAGGATCGATCGAAGATGCCTCTCCCGCCGCTCAACCGCCCGTTCCGACGCATATCGGTCGGTTATATCCCGCAAGAGCTTGGCATAGCCCCTGAGTTCCCCACTCTCGCCCTTGAGCGGTGTCAGGGTGAAATCCGCCAGGAATTCCGTTCCATCTTTCCTGACATGCCAGCGTTGGCCGGAAAGGCCGCCATTGGCGAGGCTCGCCTGAAGGTCGCTTTCCAAACGCGCAATGGCGGCATCGTCTTCCGGCGAAAGAACCGCGGCTGATTTTCCCGTGATCTGCTCGGCGGTCCAACCCAGGACCCGTTCTGCGCCCTTGTTCCAGATGGTCACCCGGCCTTCAGGGTCGATCATGAAAATGGCGTAGTCCGTAGCCCCTTCCACCAGAAGCCCGAGCTCCTCCGCATATTGCCCGGCCCGGTCGGCTTGGGCGGTGGCTGCGTGCAGGTGCTTGACGGCGTCATGGCTCGCCCTTCGCACCCGCCCGGCCAGCAGCACAATGCCGGAGCAAACAAATGCAAAAGTGGCGAGATGAACGAAGTCGCCAGTGCTCATCGCCCCGTCCGCGGCGAAATGGAAATAGCCATAGGTCATGGCCAGTAGAGCCGCGAGAATTGCTGGCCCCAGGCCCACATAGAGCGCACAGAGGAGCACCGGCAGCGTAAAGATGACGAAAGGCGCTCTTTCCCCCAGCCAAGGTTCCAGCAATGACCTGACGAAAAGCGCAAGTGCAACCGTCAGGACAGCGGCGCCATAGCCATGGATGAACGGCACCCGGCCGATTTCCGGTACAGGATCCCGCAGCCGGAATGTCAGCATATCCACCTCATGGCTATAAAGGCTAGCCCAGGAATATCATGCTGTACAGGAAGGTTGATAGGCCGAAACTAACGGCCCCTCAGAGAGCCCCGTGGCAGTGCTTGTATTTCCGGCCCGATCCGCAGGGACAGGGGGAATTGCGGCTGATGTCCAGTCCGACATAGGGATTTTCTTCCTCGGCCCCCTGCCCTTGCCGGACAATTGGAGGAGGCAGGGTGGTGGTGACATAACCGCCTTCCCGATCGAAATCGGCCGTGTCGTCATCCCCCGTCAGCGGGTCGATATGGCTGGTAATGAAGTCGGGAAGAACGGGCAGCTCGGGCAATTCCGGTTCTGCCACGCGGAACTGGGCGCGGGCGATGGTGCGGGTCACATCCTCGCGGATATTGCCCAGCATCCGCTCGAACAGCGCAAACGCCTCCTGCTTATACTCGTTGATCGGGGTCTTTTGTGCATAAGCCCGCAGATGAACGACCTGCCGCAGGGCATCCAGCGTAGCGAGATGCTCCTTCCAGTGATGGTCCAGCGCCTGAAGAAGAATGTTCTTCTCCACCATGCGCCAGCTCGCCTCATCGATGGACGCTGCCTTCTCAGCCACAGCCTGACCAGCCAGATTGGCGATGCGCTCCTCGATGAGATCGGGTTCGAGCGCGTCCTCCTCCATCCAGGCGTCGATATCGGGTTCGAGATCGAGTATCTCCAGAACCGCATTTTTCAGCCCCTGGACATTCCACTGTTCGGGATAAGTGCCTGCCGGACAATTATCGGCCACGATGGCGTTTACGGTCTCTGTCCGCATGTCGGTGACGACGTCGTCCACCGTTTCTGCGTCCATGATATCGCTGCGCTGTTCATAGACCACCTTGCGCTGGTCATTCATGACATCGTCATATTCCACGACCTGCTTGCGGATGTCGTAGTTGCGCGCTTCGACCTTCTTCTGCGCCGTCTCGATCGCCTTTGACAGCCAGCGCGAGCCGATCGCTTCGCCGTCGGCCATATTCTTGTTCATCATGCGGGCGAACAAGGTGTCGGGCCCGAAGATACGCAGCAGATCATCTTCAAGGCAAAGGTAGAAGCGCGACAAGCCCGGGTCGCCCTGGCGGCCCGCGCGGCCCCGGAGCTGATTGTCGATGCGGCGGCTCTCGTGCCGCTCGGTGCCCAGCACGAACAGCCCGCCCGCCGCGAGCACTTCCTGCCGTTCCGCCTCGATTTCCTCCTTGATACGGGCGATGGCGGCATCACGCCCGGGCGCGTCGGGCATGTCGCCCAGTTCATCCTCCACCCGGAAATCCAGATTGCCGCCGAGCTGAATGTCGGTACCGCGACCCGCCATGTTGGTCGCAATGGTGACCGCGCCCTTGCGCCCGGCCTGCGCAACAATGTGCGCTTCTTTTTCATGGAGCCGCGCATTCAGGACTGCATGCGGCACTTTTTCCGCCTTCAGATATTCGGAAAGCATTTCCGACTTTTCAATCGAAACCGTGCCCACCAGAACTGGTTGGCCCGCTTCCGATTTTTCCTTGATGGCGCGGGCAATCGCCTGGAACTTGTCCTTGGTGTTCTTGTAGAACTCGTCTTCCTCGTCCATCCGCTGCACCGGCAGGTTTGTAGGAATGGTGACGACGTTCATCTTGTAGATGTCGTAGAATTCCGCCGCTTCCGTCGCCGCCGTTCCGGTCATCCCGGAGAGCTTCGGATACATGCGGAAATAATTCTGGAAAGTGATGGAGGCAAGCGTCTGGTTTTCAGGCTCGATCTGAACGCCTTCCTTGGCTTCGACCGCCTGGTGCAGACCATCGGACCAGCGGCGGCCTTCCATCATGCGGCCTGTGAACTCGTCAATGATGATGACCTTGTCATCCTTGACGATATAATCCGTGTCGCGCTTGAACATGACATTGGCGCGCAGGGCCTGGTTCACATGATGGACAACCTGCGTATTTTCAAAATCATAGAGGTTGGAGCCGATGAGGAGCCCGGCATCCTCCAGC
>DATEFI010000076.1:0-3609 GCA_035280705.1 Rhizorhapis sp.
CGGCGTAGGAGCCGCCCTCGATATAGTCGAACAGAAATCGCGGCAGGCGCCGGCGCGCCAATTCGCGGTAATCGAGCGCTGAAGCCGCCTTCACGCTGCAATCCCGGCGAGGGTGCGCCGCTCCCAGGCAAGGCAAAACCAAGACATCAGCTCGCCCATTTCGCTGACCGCATCGAAATCTCTCCCGGGATTGCCTTTGAGCTTTCGGAGCCAACTCCCGAAGCGGCAGGCTTGTGATATAATCGATTATCTACCTGCTTGATCGGGGGTCCGATGTCAAGAACCCCCTCACCCACCCCGATCGAGCAATGGCGTTTGCTGCGCTCCCTTGCCAAAGCATGGCCGCGTCAGCCTTCTCGAAGAAGCTCTTGGGAGGCGACCCCTTCCCCCTCCCCCGAAATCAGGACTTCGGCAATGCTTTGAGCGTCTCGGTGCCGGTTCTTTCGATATGCCGCTTGAGCAGCGTGACCGCGTCGCTTTTACGGCGCTCGATTGCCGCCGTGGCCACTTCCACATGTTCGGCCATCGGATCGCGGGGATCATGCGGAGCGGCCAGGAATATGCGCCTGTATCTGTCATACAGATCGTGCAAAGTCTGGACGAATTGAAGCAGCAGCGGCATCTCGCAAGCCGATAACAGCACGACATGCACATTGCGGTGCGCCAGTTCCCACATCTCGACCGAGTGCGGATCTTCCGGGTCGCAATGGATGGCGCGCAATTCCCCGAGCCGCTGCACGACCGCTTCTTCCCATCGGCGATCACCCAGTTCGATCGCCTCGCGAAGCGCCAAGGTTTCCAGATTGATGCGAAGCTGGATAATCTGGCGCAGGTCTCGCGCCGAAACCGGTGCGACTCGATACCCCCTTTTGTCCTGAAAAGTAAGGAAACCCTCGGAGAAAAGTCGCGAAAGAGCCTCGCGCAGGGGGCTCAAACTGACACCTAGCTGATCGCGTACCCGATCGATGTTGACCTTGCTGCCCGGCGCCATGTCTCCCGCGATGATCGCGGTACGCAAGCGCCCGGCGACCGAACTCGCCAAGGTCGGGCCCGTCGGGCTCATCACCGGCTCGCCGCCGTCCATGTTCAGGATGTTGGATTGCTGGATAGACATGCGTCCCACTATCATTGTTGCAATGTTCGGCCAACCGTGATTTCCATGTCGGGCAGAATGCAAGCGGACTCCCGACACTAGCCGGAGAGTCCGCCATCATCGCGCGAATTTAAAAGTGGAAACCCAGGGTCGCACCATATGTACGCGGTGCCGCCGCATTTCCAACTGGGCCAACCCCTTCAACGAGAACCACGTCATAATTGTACAGTGTATTTGTCAAATTCTTGGCCCATACCGTAATATCGACATTCTCCCCGGGTGCGGTCCATTTCTCCGACAGGTTGAGTACGTAATAGCTCGGCTCTTTGTAGAAATTTCCGGGATCCTGGTAGGCGCCGCTATTATAGAATAGCGCCACATTCGTATTGAAGGTTCCAATCCCCGTCGACAGTTCGTGATTTGCCACGATATTGTATGAAATCTTCGGCGCCTTCGTCAATCGACGTCCCGACGCGGAACCTTCCGTCTGCACCAGGGCTCCGTTCGGAGCGAGGGAATAGATGGTAGCGCTGGGATAGTCCTTATATTTTGCATCCAGATATTCAAAACCCGCCGACAGGGTGAGTGCGCTGATGGGCCGCGCTGTAATATCGACGTCCACGCCCTTGATATCGGCTTTGGCCGCGTTGTCGGTTACGACGGCGCCACCTTCGTAGAGTTGAAGCTGCAGGTCCTTGAACTTGTAATAGAAAGCCGACGCGTTGATCCGCAGTTTCCTGTCCAGCCATTCGGATTTGAAACCGGCCTCGAAGGCATCGATTATCTCGGGATCAAGTGCTGGATTGGCCGCCGGTGAGAAGCCGAAGTTGTTGTTGTTGAACGTTCCTGAGTGAAAACCACGGCGATAGGAGGCATAGGCGAGGAAATCCGGCGAGAAGTTGTGATCGAGAGCTATGTTCCAGGTCGGCCGGTAGTAATTCTTGGTCTGGTTCCCCTGCGTGCCCGGGACGGGGGTCTGCGCGGGGGTCGTGTCGAACAGCGACTGGCCTCTTATTTTCTTCTGGTCGATCGTGTAGCGCAGCCCCAAGGTCAGCCGCGTATCCGAGGCCAGTTTTGCCGTAGCCTCGCCATATAGGGCATAGGAACGGGTCTTGTTGAAATCGACAATGCTTATCGGCACCGCGGGACCGCCAAAACCGCCCGAGATGATTTGGCCCAACACGCCACCAAAGCGAAATGGATCGGTTGCACCACGTTCATTGTATAGAAAGGTGCCGATCACCCACTTCAGCTCTGAATCATCCGGCGAGAGAAGCTGGAATTCCTGGCTTTCAGCCTCATCTCTCGATATGAGCAAAAGAGGCGCGAAGGGGATGGGCGTGCCGTCATAATCGACATTGAACTCGTTGCGCATCTTGCGCCAGGCGGTGATGCTCACGAACCTGGCCCAGCCGAAATCGGAGTCGAGCTTCATGCTCAGACCACCCTGCTTCCCCTTCCAGCCGGGCTGGTTGTCGGAATTGATATTGAAGAATCCTGGAATGAAATCCTTGGTTCCGGTAATGATGTTAAAGATGCTCCCGTCCTTGACGGCGGGCTTGACGACCGACCCGTCATCGCCCTCGCTCTCACCATAATCCGCAATGATCCGGACGGTCGTCGTGTCGGAAAGATTGAAAAGCCATTTGCTGCGCGCCGCAAAGCCTTTTCGTTTGAAGATATCCTGACCGTTGGCGAGATTTTTTCCAAAACCGTCCATTTGATTGTTGTAATGAATTGCTATATCCGCAGCGACTTTATCGGAAATGGGCGATGTGACATACAGTGAAGACGTCACGCTATCGTAGTTTCCGTAACCCACTTCCGCATCGAATCCAGTCTTGAATGACGGATCCTTTGTCGTGATCTGGATGACGCCGCCAGTAGCATTGCGGCCGAAAAGCGTACCCTGCGGCCCTTTGTCGACTTCGATGCCAGCGATGCTGTTGAATGCCTGAAGATTGTTCAGCTGGAACGGCATATACACACCGTCGACAAAGGTAGATACTTCGGATTCAACGCCAGGATTGTTGGTGCCCGTGCCGACGCCCCGCAGATAATAGTTCAGCGCGCCGCCTGCGGGGGCAAAAGTGAAGCCGGGGACCAGCAACGGAAGATCGGCCGTCGTCTTGATGCCCATATTGTCCACCGCCGCCGCGGTAAATGTGGAAATGGCGATCGGGACGTCCTGCGCGGATTCCTGGCGCTTCTGCGCGGTGACGATAATCTCCTCCAGGCCACCCTGGTCGATTTTCTGCTGCTTTTGCTGCGCTTTCGCCGGACATGAGGCGAAGACCATTGCTCCGAGCGCCGTCCCCATGAACAGGAACGCATAGTTATTTTTCATTATAATCCTCCCCATTTTCATTGCATTACAATATAAAACGCATTCCTTTCTTCCTCGGAAGGCGGACGGTAATGATCGCCCGAAAACATGACGCTTTCAAAATAGGATGTGCCTTCCGGATATTTATCGGTTCATTGAAATGACCTTAAAATATCGCTCTCCCTCCTTT
>DATEFI010000077.1:0-6967 GCA_035280705.1 Rhizorhapis sp.
CGGCGCTCGACACCGCCATGGCCGAACCCGACCCGGCACTTCGCGGAGCAAAAATGCGTATTGCAGAGCGGATTCTGATACAGGACGCACCCGTCCTGCCGCTTTACTTCTATGTGAGCCGCTCGCTGGTTTCGCCGCGAATAGCGGGTTGGCGAGACAATCCTGGCAATATACACCCCAGCCACACCCTACGGTTACAGCAGGGAATCTGATGCGGCTTTTCCCTTATCTCCGGCTGATCGCCATCGCCCTTTTGGGCGCGCTGGCGCTCGCAGGTTGCACCGGGGATGAAGACCGGGGCCCTGTCGTGGTGAGCGTCGTGGGGTTCCCAGCCGACCTTGCCGATCCACTTGACCGGCTTCCGCGGCCCGCCGCGAAGCTGATGATGGAGGCAACCGCCCAGGGGCTGGTCTCCTTCGATGCGCGTGGGGAAATCCAGCCGGCCCTCGCCGAACGCTGGATCGTGGTGGACGATGGCAAAAGCTACATTTTCCGTTTGCAGGATGCGCTTTGGCCCGACGGCGAGAAGATAACCTCCCAGGAGGTTGCACGCATCCTTTCTGCCCGCGTGAAGAAGGCCAGCCGTTCCTCGCTTCGGGGCGACCTCGATGCGGTCGAGGAGATATTGGCGATGACCGGCGAGGTCGTCGAAGTGCGCTTATCGGCTCCCCGCCCCAATTTCCTGCAAATACTGGCCCAGCCTGAACTGGGCATCACCGGCAAGAATGGCGGAGCGGGCCCCTATCGCCGCGACAGGCGGGGAAAGGCCTGGATGCTGACTCCAGTTGCCGACTCCGGTGATGCTGAAGAAGCCGGTGAAAAGCCCGCCCGTACCGCAAACCGGGTCGTCAGAGCCGAGCGAACGGCGGTGGCCATTGTGCGCTTCCGTGAGGGCAAGGCCGCGCTTGTCCTGGGCGGCCGCTACACCGACCTTCCCCTCCTGAACTTTGCCGAGGTCGAAAGCCGGGACATTCGCGTGGATCCTGTGCAGGGCCTCTTTGGCATGGCCATTCGTGGAAAGGAGGGCTTTCTTGCCGATACCGCCAACCGGGAGGCCCTTTCCATGGCGATCGAGCGAGAACGGCTCCCCACGCTCTTCTCGCTGGCGGGCTGGGTCGTGACAGGCGCGCTGCTGCCCGAGGGGCTCGCAATGCCCCGGCCGCCGTTGCAACCCCGCTGGGCTGCCCTGGGCATCGAGCAGCGGCGGCAATATGCAAGAGTGGTCGTTGCGGGGTGGAAAAGCCGGCATGGGGCAATCGCACCGCTCCGTATCGCCCTTCCGGGCGGCCCCGGCAGCAACCTGCTGTTCGGCATGCTGACGTCGGATTTCGCCCGCATCGGAGTGCCGTCGGTGCGGGTAGGCCCCGAGGAGGAAGCCGATCTCAGCCTTATCGATGAAGTTGCGCCCTATGACAGTCCGCTATGGTATCTCGGCCGCATCGGCTGCGCGCATGAATTGTCATGCAGCGCCGAGGCCGACCAGCGCGTCAAAGAAGCGCAGCAGGCGCAAAATATCGAGGAGGTGCTGAGGAAGCTGGATGAGGCAGAATCATTGATGATCAGCCATGGCGGCTATATTCCGCTCGGTGCGCCGGTGCGCTGGTCGCTGGTCTCGCGGCGGCTGCGCGCCTTTCAGCCAAGCCCTCGCGGCCTGCATCCATTGAACCAGCTGCTCGCAGAGCCCAGATAGGTCCTGACAAGGAGCAGATGATGCGCATTTCCCAGGATCAGTTCGACGATCTCGCTCGTCGCATGCCGGGCATGGGGCGGGATCCCGCTTCGATAAGGGCGCGGATCGAGGCGATGGAGGCAATGCTGGAGGGGCTGTTCACAATCCCCGGCACTCGCCGGCGCGTGGGTCTCGACAGCATCATTGGCCTCATTCCCGTGGTTGGAGACATTGCCACCGCCGCGATGGGCGCCTGGATCATCTGGGAGGCGCGCAACCTTGGCATGTCAAAGTTTCAGCTTGCCCGGATGGGCGCCAATGTGGCCGTGGATACCGCGCTCGGAGCCATTCCCTTCATGGGCGACGCATTCGACCTGTTCTTCAAGTCGAACAGCAAGAATTTGCGGATCATCAAGCGCCACCTCGACAAGCATCACCCTGCGGGCGTGATCATCGAGGGGTGAAATCGAGCCCGATATCAGCCGCCGGAGCCGATTGGGTAAGGCGGCCGACGCTGATATAGGTAACGCCCGTTTCGGCAATTTCCCGGATAGTGTCCAGTCGCACCCCGCCCGAGGCTTCGGTCGGCACGCGCCCGTTCACCAAAGTCACTGCCCCCCTGAGAGTGGCCGGGTCCATATTGTCGAGCAGCAAATGCGTGGCCCCGGCTGCAAGCGCCGGTTCGATCTGGTTCACACGGTCGACTTCCACGATGATACGCTCAATGCCCGCGGCCGCAGCCCGCCGCACCGCTTCCTCCACCGATCCAGCGACGGCGACATGATTGTCCTTGATCATCGCTGCATCCCAAAGGCCCATGCGATGATTGGTAGCGCCGCCCATCCGCGTCGCATATTTCTCCAGCACCCGGAGGCCAGGAATGGTCTTGCGGGTATCGAGCAATGTCGCGCCGGTCCCGGCGATCCGATCCACATATTGCCGCGTCATGGTAGCGATACCGGTCAGATGCTGCACGCTGTTAAGGGCCGATCGCTCGGCCGTAAGCATCGCCCGCGCCCGCCCCTTGAGGCGCATAAGTTCGGTCCCGGGAGGCACGCGGTCGCCATCCTGCACCAGCAGCTCGATCTCGACTTCGGGATCGAGAGCGCGGAAAAAACCCTCGGCAATGGGAAGCCCCGCCACGGTAACCGCGTCACGGCTATCCATGACGCCCGTAAAGATCGCATCGGCGGGAATGACGCTTTCCGATGTGATGTCTCCCGCTTCCCCCAAATCCTCGGCCAGCGTGGCCGCAATGAAGGCAGGCAGGTTGAAACGATCGAGGATGAAGGTCACGTCAGCAGATCCCTGTTGGCTTCACTCGTCCCGGGTGAAGTCGGGGACGAAGACTTGGCACGAGCGCGTCACTAATTAGAACTTAGGCTCCCGTCACCACCGGCCTTCCCAAATCCCCCTGCCCCACTGTGCCGCTGGCCATCTCCAGCATCCGGTCGAGACTCTTCTTTGCCGCCAGTCTCAGCTCTTCGTCCATCTCGATGCGCGGCTGGAGGTCGCGAAGCGCCAGATAAAGCTTCTCCATCGTGTTGAGCGCCATATAGGGACAGATGTTGCAGTTGCAGTTGCCGTCCGCACCCGGCGCGCCGATGAAGGTCTTGTGCGGCATCGCCTTTTCCATCTGGTGGATGATGTGCGGCTCGGTGGCGACGATCAGCGTGTCGCCCTCGATCTTGCCTGCATAATCCAGGATACCGCTGGTCGACCCCACATAGTTGGCATGATCGACAATGTGCGCCGGGCATTCGGGATGCGCCGCAATGGGGGCCTCGGGATATTGCGCCTTCAGTTTCAGCAGCTCTGTTTCGCTGAACGCCTCATGGACGATGCAGACGCCCGGCCACAACAGCATCTCGCGCCCCATCTTGCGGGAGAGATAGCCTCCCAGATGCTTGTCGGGACCAAAGATGATCTTCTGGTCCTTTGGAATCTGCGCCAGGATCTTCTCGGCGGACGAGCTGGTGACGATGATGTCGGACAGCGCCTTCACCTCGGCCGAGCAGTTGATGTAGCTGAGCGCGATATGATCGGGATGCGCCTCCCGGAATGCCTTGAACTTGTCGGGCGGGCAGCTGTCCTCAAGCGAACAGCCAGCATCCATGTCGGGCAGCACAACGATCTTTTCCGGCGACAGGATTTTCGCGGTTTCGGCCATGAAGCGGACCCCGCAAAAGGCGATGACATCGGCGTCGGTCGCCTGCGCCTTGCGGGAAAGGTCCAGGCTGTCCCCGACGAAATCGGCCAGGTCCTGAATCTCCGGCTTTTGATAATAATGGGCAAGGATGACGGCGTTCCGTTCCTTGCGCAGCCGGTCGATCTCGGCGCGAAGGTCCAGCCCCGCAAGGCTCCCGCCCATTCCGCCACGTGCGTCCATTATGTCCTCCGATTGGCTCCTCACCCGCCGATATAAGGGTTCGGAGCGATTATGCAGCTATTTTCCAGCGGTCATTTTCGCTGAAGACGAGATTTCTCGCTTGCAAGTCTAGCAGATGAGCCAGCACCGACCGTCCCGCAGCGCCATAGAGACGCGGATCGACGCCCTTGTACATCTTTTCGACCATTTCCGGGATAGATGCCGTCTCATGAGCATGCAGATGCCGCAATATCTGTCCCTCGCGATGCTTGCGATGCCCCATCATCGACCGCACCCAGCGCTGCGGTTGATCGACCGGCTCTCCATGGGCGGGATAATAGATGAGGTCGTCCCGGCCGAGCAGTTTCTGCATGCTCGCCATATAAGCCGCCATGTCGCCGTCCGGGGGAGAGATGACGCTGGTCGACCAGCCCATGACATGATCGCCCGTGAACAGCGCCTTTTCTTCCAGCAGTGCGAAACAGAGATGATTGGACGTGTGGCCGGGCGTGGCGACCGCTTGCAGAGTCCAGCCCTCTCCCTGAACATGATCGCCCTCAAGCAGCACCCGATGGGGGACATAGCTCTCATCGAAAGCCGCATCGGCACGGGGGCCGTCGTCCTGTAGCGCCAAGGGAGCGCAGCCGATGATGGGAGCGCCGGTCGCTTCGGAAAGGGGCCTGCTGCCGGGACTATGGTCACGGTGCGTATGCGTCGACATGATCGCACGAACCGGCCGCCCGCCGATCACCCGCATCAGCGCGGCCAAATGCCGGGCATCGACTGGCCCCGGATCGATCACCGCCAGGTCTCTCTCCCCCACCACATAGGTCTGCGTTCCGGTGTAGGTGAAGGGAGACGGATTGGGCGCCAGCACCCGTGCAACCAGAGGCGACAACCGCATCAGTTCGCCCGTCGGAAATTCTTTCACATCCATGCCGCCCCATGTGCCACTTTCCACGCCAGAAACAAGGGGCCTGCTGCGGATATGGCTGTCGGCGGAATTGACAGAAGCCGTTTTTGGTTAATCGGCCTTCACCACCCTGATCGGCCTTGGAAGCCGCTTCACCGAATTTGGCATGGCCGCTGCAAGACTGAAAATGTCCCTGAGCGTTTCGCTTCAAACGGGGGCCGGACGACAGCAATGCCTAGACCCCATTGCCCGGCCCCCACCCCGGACCTCCCTATTTCTGCCGCTGCCTTGCCGCGCCTGGCTCGTGGATTTATGATTCGCCTGGTCCGAGCGGTCGAGGGCTCGCAAAAAGCCCGCCCCCAACCTCCGGCTGGGGGCGTCGGCAGTCGGCACACGGCCTGCCGGGTCGCAAAAGCCTGCACGTGCGCCTCGAACTCTTGATCAGAACCCCGAAAGGCCGCTTACGAAACGACCTTGCAGCTTCCCGCCTTTCGCGTGCGGCGGGCATATTCGCTTGCCAGTCTTATGTGCAGTTGGCGCGCCGCGCCATCCATCGCCTCGCTGGCCATACGCCGTTCGCTTTCCAGCCGGCGGGCGAAATATTCGACATCACTTTGACTTGGCATCACAATTTTCCTTCGATCCCCTCGCCCAGCCGGACGTCCATCATTCACTTGTGGCGAATTCCGGGTGCCGGTCAGCAGGGGCAACGACATACCCAGGCAACATCAGGCCGCTGGGCAAAGCAGTTCCTGTTCAACGTCGGTTCTGGATTGGCGCCGCCTGTCAGTCTGCCCCAATAAGGCTGCAGTCCATCGATAAGCACGGCTTAGTTCCATGTCCACGCACTCCCCGCCCCATATTCACATGAGTAATATATGGACCATATGTCAACCTATCCAAGATATTGGAACTGGCGTTCCGTTTCAAACTGTTTTACCGTACGAATTCGTACAGTTGTTTTTGAGGTTGCGCAGAAATGCCGCATTCCCAAACGTAATTTCCCATAACAAAATAAGGAGGAACCTCTCGGTACGAAAGCGTACCCTGTGTTGCAGCCGGTCCAGGTTTCTATAAGCGGATGCTAAGTTTTACAGTCCTGAACCGAGGGGCAGCTTCAATCCGTTCTACCTCCCAAAGGAAATTTGGCCGATGTCCGGCGTTCCCAACGATCTTTCAAAATCTTCCAATAAATTGCTGGCTGGCTTGTCTCATGCGGACATGAATCTGATCGGCCCTTTCCTGAGTTGGCATGAACTTCCGGTCCGCACGGTAATCGAAGCACCCGAACAGCCCGTCACCCGAATACATTTTCTGCAGTCGGGCCTGTTATCGATCGTCGCCACGGCCTCACAGGACCGGCAAGTGGAAGTGGGGATCATCGGGCGGGAAGGCATGTCGGGAATTCCATGCATCCTGGGCGCCGAATATTCGTCCAATACGGCCATCATACAGCTTCCGGCGACATCGCTCAGCATGGATTGCGCCGATTTTCAAATGGTGATGGAAAAGAATCCCGCCATTCGCCAGCGCTTCAGCCGGTTCGTCCAGGCTTTCTTCATCCAGGCATCCCAGACCGCACTGGCAACGGGCAAGGCGCATGTGGAGCAGCGGCTGGCACGCTGGCTCGCCATGGCGCATGACCGCGGAGATGGCGATTCATTGCCGCTCACGCACGAATTTTTGAGCACGATGCTGGGCGTCCGGCGCGCGGGCGTTACGGTGGCCCTTCACAATCTGGAGGGTGCAGGCCTTATTCGGGCCACGCGCGGGGCGGTGACCATCACCGACCTGAACGCGCTCATAAGCTATACCGACGGCCTCTATGGCGTTGCCGAACAGGAATATGAGCGGCTGCTGGGCACGCCGCTCGCCAAGAGCCAGATAAATGAGGCCGGGTAGACCTTACAGCGTCGTGCCATTAATCCGAACGGACCCGTTCGGGCTGAGCTTGTCCAAGCCCCCTTCGCATTGACCCCGTTCGTCTCGAGCCCCTCGACACGAACGGAGACAAAGC
>DATEFI010000078.1:0-2466 GCA_035280705.1 Rhizorhapis sp.
TTTTCAGCCATAATGATAGGAAGCGGGGTCCCTGCCTTCGCAGGGACGACGGTTCGGCCAAAGGTGTATCTTGTCCCGTGAAATAACGGGTTTTTCCAACCCGCTCGTAAAACGCATCCGTTCCCTTCGCGATAAGAAGCACCGCAAACGGGAAGGGCTGTTTCTGGCCGAGGGCCTTCGCATACTGACAGAAGCGCGCGAGGAAGGCGTGCTCCCGGAAATTCTGTTCCATGCAGGCCAAGCCGAAGAGCATCCGCTGGCGGCGGCCCTGATCAGCGAAATGGAAGCAAAAGGCGGCGACGTCATTGTCACCAGCGCCGACATTCTCAGCAAGATTTCCGGCAAGGACAATCCCCAGGCCCTGGTGGGAGTGTATCGCGACCGGCTGACACCGCTTCAGCGGATCGACCGGGACAGTGCGGGCATCTGGATCGTGGCGCAGTCGCTGCGCGATCCTGGCAATCTCGGCACTATCCTTCGCACCGGCGACGCGGTGGGCGCTGGCGGACTGATCCTGGTGGATGAATGCGTCGACCCTTTTTCCGTGGAGGCCGTGCGCGCGAGCATGGGCGCGCTATTTACACAGAAAATCGTGCTCGCCCGGTGGGAGGAATTTATTTCCTGGCTTCGGCAGGCACCCGGACAGCTTATCGGCACCAGTCTGAAGGCCAGTTTGGACTATCAGGAGCCAAGTTACCAAAGCCCGGCCTTCCTGCTCGTCGGCAATGAGGCGCAGGGTCTGCCCGCCGCTTATGAGGCCGAGTGCGACCTGCTGGTGAAGATGCCGATGATGGGAAAGGCCGACAGCCTCAATGCCGCCGTCGCGACCGCGGTAATGGCCTATGAACTGCTCAATCAGAAAAGGGACCGCCGCGCATGAACCATGCGCCCACGCCAGGACCGGAACCCCGCCCTTTGCCTGCCTCCACCGGGCGTGTCCTGATGGCGAGCCTGGTCGGCACGGCGGTCGAATTCTATGACTTCTACATTTATGCGACCGCCGCCTCGCTCGTCTTTGGTCCCCTCTTCTTCCCGGCGGAGTCAGCTTCGGCCCAATTGATGGCCGCTTATGCGAGCTTTGCGCTCGCCTTCATCGCCCGTCCGCTGGGCGCCAGCATCTTCGGGCATTTCGGCGACCGGGCCGGACGAAAATCCACACTTGTGGCGTCGCTGACGCTGATGGGCGGATCGACGCTCGCCATTGCCTTTCTGCCCACTTATCAGAGCATCGGATGGGTCGCCCCTCTCCTCCTTTGCATCCTGCGCTTCGGTCAGGGATTGGGCCTCGGCGGAGAATGGGGCGGCGCGGCGCTTCTGGCGGTGGAGAATGCGCCGCCGGGCTGGAAGGCGCGTTTCGGCATGTTCCCGCAATTGGGAGCGCCAGTAGGCTTCATCGCCGCCAATGGCTTGTTCCTGCTGCTTGGCGCGATCCTCAGTGAGGAAGATTTCATCGAGTGGGGCTGGCGCCTTCCCTTTCTGGCCAGCGCTCTGCTGGTGATCCTGGGGCTATGGGTGCGCCTGAAGCTTACCGAAACGCCTGCATTTGCCGAAGCGATGAGGCAGGCGCCGCCGCCGCGGGTACCGCTGGCCACCCTGTTTCGCCACCATGTGCGAAAAACCATGGCGGGCACCTTTGCGGTCATAGCCTGTTTCGCAATCTTCTATATCAGCACGGCCTTCGCGCTTGGCTACGGGACGACGGACGGCGGCATAGACCGGGAAACATTCCTCGGGATCCAATTGGGGGCTATCCTGTTCCTTGCCCTCGGTATTCTGCTTGCGGGCTGGTGGTCGGATCTGGGAAGCCCCCGGACAGTGCTCATCTGGGGCTGTATCGCGACGATTCCGGTCGGTGTGATTTTCGGGCCGGCGCTGGGAAGCGGTTCACCGGCTGCGATATTTGGCGCGCTTGCGCTTGCCCTGCTGGCCATGGGCTTTGTCTATGGGCCGCTCGGCGCCTGGCTGACAGGCCTGTTCCCGACACAACTCCGCTATACCGGAAGCTCGGTCGCCTTCAATGTAGGCGGAATATTGGGCGGCGCTTTGGCGCCCATTGTTGCCCAGGGGCTGGTGAAGGACTTCGGCATCGCCTCGGTCGGCATCTACCTGTCGGTGGCGGCGTTTGTCAGCCTGCTCTCATTGCTTCTGCTGGACAGAAAGCCGGTCATCCGCTGAGCAAATAACCGCCGCCCCCGCGGAGGCAGGGACGGCGGAACTTTATAGGCCAGAGAAGTCACGTCACGCCTTGTTGATCGTGATGCGCTTTCTCTTGTCGCTCTGTTCGCTCCTGGGGATATCGAGCGTGAGAACCCCATTTTCAAAATGAGCCTCAATCTTGTCTTCGTCCGCCCCTGAAGGAAGCTGCACACGGCGTTCGAACCGGCCATAGCTGCGCTCGGTGAACATGAAGCCCTTATCCTTTTCCTCGCGCTGCTCCTTCTTTTCGCCAGAGATGGTGAGGACGCC
>DATEFI010000079.1:0-3727 GCA_035280705.1 Rhizorhapis sp.
CCTTCGTTCCCTCCACTCAATCCGACTTGCATGGAAGTGCCAGGCCCCCCCGACGCTTCGCACAAAAGCGATATTGGCCAGCGCCCCGAGCGGCCAATAACAAATCCCTAATATTGTATTAACCGGAGGGAGTCATCTCCATTTAGGGTTAACGATCGGAATCGGCGGAAAATTTTTCCGTGGAATCTTAAGATATATGACGTTCGGTATAGTTTATATGCGATTTACTATATCATCTGTTCTAGTTGCTATTGAACAGCACAGCCCGGCGAAAGCATAGCCTCTGTCACGAAGCCAGCATAATCCATGAGTCGCATGCGCAAAGGCGGACCTAATCATTTAGATTATGCCCAAGAGTGCTATACTGCTGTTTCGTTAGTTCGCTATCGGCGCCGCAAACGACGTCGCACACTTCAGGCGGCTTTGTCCCTCAACATAGTTGGAAAAGCGCCAAAATCAGGCGCCGTTCGCACTTGAGAGATGGCCGATCATGCGGTCGCGCAATGTGTCCAGCGGGATGCGGATCACTGCCCCTCCCATGTCGGAGGACCGCAAGACCTCCGCGAGGCAGGTCTGGCGCTGGCCCAATTCATCAAGGCCCTGCAATGCGGGTAAATGCCGCTGGGCCAGATGGGGGTCCAGGCATAATGTCATGCCGAGCTGCTCCAGGCACTGCCGCGAAGCCTCCAGCTCGGCCGCGATCGCCCGAAGCACCCCAAGATCATCCGTGGCCGCATCGCTGGCGGCGGCAAGGTCCCCATCCGTTTTCATGGTCAGGCCGCCTTCGCGAGCGTTCCCGCTGCGCCAAGGGCAGCGGCGGCGAGCCCGTCCAAAGGCAGCTGCTGTTCGACCGCGCCCTGCGCTACAGCGGCGGCGGCGGCCTCATAGACCATGCAGCTATCCTTGTCCTGTGCGAACGTCTTGCCGCCCGCTCCGCGCAATGCCTTCAGGCCATTGGCGCCGTCGCGGCCCATGCCGGTCAGGATCATGCCAATCCCATTTGCTCCGGCGGTCTTGGCAATCGTCGCGAACAGAAGGTCCGCAGATGGACGAAAGCCCTGAACCGGGTCATTGCCGAGCAATCGGATGGAGGCATCGGGCCAGCGGTCGATCACCGCATGCCTTTCGGGATCGGCAACAACATAGACGGTGCCCTGCTCCAGCTTCATGCCATCGGTGGCAACCACCACATTGGGCTTGATCTTGTCATTGAGCTTGGCAGTGAACGGCTCGGCGAAGCCTGCTTCCATCTGCTGCAAGACAATGGTCGGAGGGCAGTTCGCAGGAAAGGAGGCCAGCAATTCCGAAATGGCTTCCACCCCGCCGGTAGAGGCGCTCATCGCGACCAGCTTGCCATTCCATTGATAGGCGCGTTCCGAAATGGCGGTAGCGGCGGGGGCGGCTTCCTTGGCCGCCTTTGCCTTCACCTTGCCACTTGCCGCCGCGATGACCAGCTTTCCGAGCTTGTCGACGATCTTGTCGAATTCGGCCGGGGTCGCCTGCTGGGGCTTGGGAAAGCAGTCGACGGCGCCCAGCTCCAGCGCCTTGAATGAGGTCTGGGCACCTTTCTGCGTCAGGGTGGACAGCATCACCACCGGCATGGGCTTGCTTGCCATCAGCTCTTCCAGGAACTCAAGGCCGCTCTTGCCGGGCATCTCGACATCCAGCGTCAGGACGTCGGGCTTCAGTTCAGCGATCATGTCCCGGGCTTCATCGGCATTGGCTGCCGCGCCGACCACGGCGATTCCCTCGGTCCGTTCCAGCACATCGGTAAAAAGCGCGCGCATGGTGATGGAATCATCGACGACCAGGACCCGTGTACTCATTTCTGCTTTCCCCTGTGCACTCTGCGGACGCTAAACTTCACTCGGTCAGGCGGCTTCGGCGGTGATCATAGGCCGGGCTTCCGCCGCCAGATTGTCGAGCGACAGCACCATCACCATCCGGTCCTCCACGGCCACCAGCCCTTTGAGGAAGGCCGACGCGCTGTCGGTCGAAAGGCTGGGGGGCGCCTGCATTGCTTCTTCATCAACAGTAACGATGTCGTTAACAGCATCGACGATCAGGCCATGAAGCTGCTCGGCGATACGGACCACGATGATGACGTGGCGGCCGGTGGGCTCGGTAAGACCCCAGCCAAGGCGCGCGGCGAGGTCGATCACGGGCAGCACATTCCCGCGCAGGTTAATGACGCCCCGCACATAGTCGGGAACGTGGGGAAGCAGCGTGGTTGGCGACCAGGCGCGGATTTCGCGGATCGCCATGATGTCGACGCCCAGAAACTGTTCGCCGATCTGGAAGGTGATAAGCTGGCTGGACATGATTTGGCCCCCTCTACTTTTGATTTCAATGACAGACGCGGCGGACAGCGGCGGCTAGCTTTGCGGGATCAAAGGGCTTCACGATCCAGCCGGTGGCGCCTGCCGCACGAGCGCGCGCCTTCTTCTCTTCCGAACTTTCCGTGGAGAGCACCAGGATCGGCCGGTCGCGGTGGCGGCCATCAGCGCGGACAGCGTCGATCAGGCTGAAACCATCCATGCGGGGCATGTTGATGTCGGTGATGATCATGTCCGGCGTGTTCGCCTTCAGCCAATCGAGCGCAGCCACGCCGTCCTCGGCTTCGGCCACTTCATAGCCATGTTCAGTGAGGGCAATGCGCAACAGCATCCGCATGCTGGGGCTGTCATCGACCGTCAGTATCTTCGTTACGGCAGTCATGGGTTTCTCCATTGTCAGAACAGCTCGACGTCGCCCACGGACGCAGCTTGAGTGATGATCGGCCTGATTTCGGCCGGTACTTCCTCGGCAAGGACGCGGCATCTGGCCTGCCCCTTGACCGCGCGGAAATCGACCCGCCGGGCAGCATTCCCGCCCAGATTGCTGAAGGTCAGCGGAATGCCGTCGCGCGCCAGGAAATCGATGGCGAACCGCGCATTGGCAGACCCGATCTGCTGCATGCCCGCGTGCATGTTCGCACCGCCATAAAGATGCGCCTTCATCCGGCCGCGAGCCGCGCCCGCTTTCAGCATCTCATTGATCAGCAGTTCCATGGCATAGGTGCCATAGCGTTCGGACTGCTCGCCAAAGGCCAGTTCGCCGCCACGCGGTTCGGACAGAAGGAAGTGGTTCATGCCCCCCACGCCTGCGAGACCGTCGAACAGGCAGGCAGCGACGCAGCTTCCCAGGACCGTCGTCAGCACCACAGCCGGATCGGTGGTGACCTGGGTCGTCCCCTGGATGACATTGATGCGCCTTTCAGATGGCCGGGCGTCGGCGGCGCGGGGACGGGTCAACAGTGACATTTTGCAATGACCTGTCCGGCGATAGCCGAGAGCGGCAGCACATGGCTGGCCGCCCCCATCTCCACCGCAGCGCGGGGCATGCCGTAAACAACGCAGCTATCCTTGTCCTGGGCAAAGGTGTCGCACCCGGCATTGCGCATTTCCATAAGGCCGCGCGCGCCATCGCTGCCCATGCCGGTCAGGATGATGCCGACTGCACGAGAACCCATGACCTTGGCCACCGACCCGAATAGCATGTCGACGCTCGGCTTATGCCCGCTCACGGGTTCGGCATCGACCATCCGGCAATAGCTCCGCTGGGCCGAATGGATCGTAAGGTGACTGCCGCCCGGGGCAACATAGACATGACCATTTTCCAGGAACTGATCTGGCTGCGCCAGCACCACCTTGGCAGAGCAATGGCTGTCGAGCCGGGAAGCGAGCGC
>DATEFI010000080.1:0-10182 GCA_035280705.1 Rhizorhapis sp.
AGCGCAGCCTACTTCAGTAGGTGAGCACCGGAAGCGCAGAAAGCCGCCATTTGCAGCCCGCCCTGGGCTGAATCCCCGCACATCCTAGCTTGCCCTTGCGCAAGCGCAATCATATCTAGGCTCAATGGGCCGACACCATCACGAACATCTTGAGCCGACCGGCGAATCGCTCGCAGGCGCAGCGCAGCGCATGCTGGAGCGGCAGGGCGAGCAATGGACGGACATGCGTGCGGCGATCTTCGACGTGCTGGCTGAATTCGACAAGCCCGCCTCGGCCTATGATATTGCCGATCTGGTCTCGCAAAAGCGCAGCAAGCGGGTGGCTCCCAACAGCGTCTACCGCATCCTGGACCTGTTCGTGAAAAACAACCTCGCCATGCGGGTCGAAAGCGCCAATGCCTATATCGCCAACGCTCATCCGGGATGCGTCCATGACTGCATATTCCTGGTGTGCGGCAAATGTGGCGAGGCCACTCACATAGACGATGACGTCCTGTCGAACACAGTGCGCAAAATGGCCCGGGACCATGGCTTCGCGCCTGAGCGGCCGGTAATGGAAGTGCTTGGTCTGTGCGCCAAATGCGCCTGACTCATCGCACGGTTCGACAGGGACGGAAAAAATAGCTACAGGGCCCGACATGCCGCAATCGCCCCACACGCCTTTGCTCGATCAGGTGAAGACGCCTGATGATTTACGCCGCCTGCAGCCGCACCGGCTGCGCCAGCTCGCCGATGAACTGCGTCAGGAGGTCATTTCGGCCGTGGGCGTGACTGGCGGCCATCTGGGCTCTGGCCTGGGGGTGGTGGAGCTTACCACTGCCATTCACTATGTTTTCAACACACCCGAAGACCGGCTGATCTGGGACGTCGGGCACCAATGCTATCCCCACAAGATCCTGACCGGACGGCGTGACCGGATTCGCACGCTGCGGCAAGGCGGAGGCCTTTCCGGCTTCACCAAGCGGTCGGAAAGCGAATATGATCCCTTTGGTGCGGCGCACAGCTCCACCTCCATCAGCGCGGCCCTGGGCTTTGCTATTGCCAACAAGCTTGCCGGAAAGCCCGGCAAAGCCATCGCAGTCATCGGCGATGGCGCCATGTCGGCCGGCATGGCCTATGAGGCGATGAACAACGCCGAGGCGGCGGGCAATCGGCTGATCGTCATCCTCAATGACAATGACATGTCGATCGCGCCGCCCGTGGGCGGGCTTTCCGCCTATCTCGCGCGAATCGTATCGAGCCGCGAGTTCCTTTCGGTGCGCGACATATTGCGGCGGCTGGCGCGCAAGCTGCCCAAGTCGCTGCACATCGCGGCCCGCAAGACGGATGAATTTGCCCGCGGCCTCGCGACCGGCGGCACCTTGTTCGAGGAATTGGGCTTCTACTATGTAGGGCCCGTCGATGGCCATAATCTCGATCACCTGATCCCGGTGCTCGAAAATGTGCGCGACGCGGCCGAGGGCCCCTGCCTCATCCATGTCGTGACGCAGAAAGGCAAGGGCTATGCCCCCGCCGAGGCTGCGGCCGACAAATATCATGGCGTTCAGAAATTCGACGTGGTGAGCGGAGAACAAGCCAAGGCGCCTCCGGGTCCCCCAAGCTACACCAATGTCTTTGCCAAGGCGCTGATGGCCGAGGCGCAGCGCGACGAAAGCATCTGCGCCATCACCGCCGCCATGCCCTCGGGGACTGGTCTGGACAAGTTTGCCGCCGCCTTTCCCGACCGCTGTTTCGACGTCGGTATCGCAGAACAGCATGCCGTCACCTTTGCGGCGGGGCTTGCCGCACAAGGAATGCGCCCCTTCTGCGCCATTTATTCAACCTTCCTGCAACGCGCCTATGACCAGGTCGTGCATGACGTTGCGATTCAGAATCTTCCCGTCCGTTTCGCGATCGACCGGGCGGGGCTGGTTGGCGCGGACGGCAGCACCCATGCGGGCAGCTTCGACATCACCTATCTCGCCACCCTGCCCAATATGGTCGTGATGGCCGCTGCCGACGAAGCCGAGCTGGCGCACATGGTCCACACCTGCGCCATGCATGACGATGGACCGATTGCGGTACGCTATCCCCGCGGAAATGGTACGGGCGCTGCATTGCCGGAGGTTCCGGAGCGGCTGCCGATCGGCAAGGGCCGGATCATGCGGGAAGGCAAGAAGGTCGCGATCCTGTCGCTCGGCACCCGTCTCGAAGAAGCGATGAAAGCAGCAGAGATACTGGACGCCAAGGGGCTTTCAGCGACGGTGGCCGACCTGCGCTTCGCCAAGCCCCTGGACGAGGAACTGATCCGCAAGCTGCTCACCAGCCATGAGGTTGCCGTGACGATCGAGGAAGGCAGCATCGGCGGCCTTGGCGCGCATGTTCTCACCATGGCGAGCGATACCGGCCTTATCGACGCCGGCCTGAAACTGCGGACATTGCGCCTGCCCGACATCTTTCAGGAGCAGGACAAGCCGGAGCAGCAATATGCAGATGCCGGTCTTGACGCCACTGGCATTGCCGACACCGTGCTGAAGGCTTTGCGCTATAATGACGGCGGCATGATCGAGGGCGCGCGGGCTTAAAGCGAAGCGTTTTGCAGTAATGCCTGAGTCAGGTTGATCCGTTTCCATTCGTCCCGAGCGAAGGCGAGGGACGCTGGCGCGACGTGTCTCGACTTCGCTCGACACTAACGGAAAGAGTAGGCTTGGAGCGCCATGTGCGCCAGCCCTCGCCCGAGCATCAGAGACAATCAAAAAAAAAGGCCGATCCCGAAGGACCGGCCTGAAAGTCTTAGGAGAGGATGCCTGAAAGGCAATTTTGATATGCGACCCAACGATCTTTTTCGCAATTGCGAAAAGATGGACCTCAGTTGCATTTTTTGCACTCGCAAGGAAATCCGCCCTTTTCGCAAGCGATTCGCAACCGAATTTTTCTGAGAAAGGGCGCCGCGGTCTGCTGATTCCCGGACTTTCACCGGCGCATCACTCTCCTGCGAAACGCCCTGCCTGTGGCTTGAGCGGCGACCGCGGCCGGATCAGTCTACCTCTCAGATTTTTCCTTGGGAATAGGGATAAGCCTTCTGTTTATGCTGCATTGCAGCATAGATTTTAATCCGTTCTTCTTCGCCCGGACCGACCCCGCTTTTATGTCGCCTGCACCACTTGCCCGGCGGAAACATGCAGGTGGCATGCAGCTTCGAGCCCCTCGAACAACGAATCCTCCGTCCCCGTCATCCAGATCTGCCCGCCGCCTGCCCCAAGGCGGTCAAACAGGGCAATGCGCCGCCTGGGATCGAGATGAGCGGCGACTTCATCCAACAAAAGGATCGGCCGGCGCTGGAGCTGCCGCCCCACCAGCTCCGCATGCGCGAGAATGATGGAAAGCAGCAGCGCCTTCTGTTCGCCCGTGGAGCACAGCGCCGCCGCCTGCCCCTTTGCCGCATGGGTGACGGCCAAGTCCGTGCGATGCGGCCCGGTCAGCGCCCGGCCCGCGGCCGCATCGCGGCGCCGGCCCTGCGCAAGGAGGTTCGCCAGATCGGCTTCCGGGTCGTCCCATTCGGCAAGGGCGAGCGCGGGGCCGGGAAAAGGTCCTTCGGGCTGGAGAGCCAGGGCTTCGCCCAAGGCCGCCACCGTCTCCCGCCGCGCCCGCGCAAGCGCCGTGCCATGTTCCGCCATCTGCGCCTCAAGCGCGCTCAGCCACACGGGATCGGGCGGCTCTTCCCCGGTCAACAGCCTTGTGCGGCTGCGCATGGCAGCCTCATAGCGGCTACTGTTCACTGCATGACCCGGATGCAGGGCAAGTACCAGCCGGTCCAGAAAGCGCCGCCGCGCGCCCGGTGTTTCGATGAACAGCCGGTCCATTGCGGGCGTCAGCCAGATGATGCTCAGCCATTCCGAAAGGCTGCTCGCCGAACTCTGGGCTCCGTTGATCCTGACCAGCCGCCGGTCGGGGGCGTCAGGCGCGGTTCCCGTACCGATAGTGACGTCGCTGAGCTGCGCCGCAATGCTGAAATTGCCGGGCCCGCCCTGCCGCGCCATGTCCCGCAGAGCAGCTCCCCGGAGGCCGCGCCCCGGCGATAGCATCGACACCGCCTCCAAGATGTTGGTCTTGCCCGCGCCATTTTCGCCCGTCAGCACCACGAACGAATGATCGAGAACGATCAGAGCATCGGCGTGATTGCGAAAATCCGTGAGGGAGAGGCGGCGGAGCGACATATTTCCGCTCTACCTCCAGTTGCGAAAGGGGTGAAGCGAAAGCGGTGACGGTGGAGATTCAGGGCAGTTCGGGAGGTGAGCGGACGGTCAAATTACCCTCTCCAGTGGGAGAGGATATGAAGGCTTGGCTGCTTTGCAGCCTAGCCGGAGTTGGTGAGGGGTTGTGCCCTACCAGTAGTTTCGGAACCCCTCACCCAATTGCGACTAAGACCGACTGCGCCGGCCTAAGTCTGCGTATCCCTCTCCCTCTGGAGAGGCACCAAACAGAGCAGCCGTCACTCCCCTCGGACCTGCGCTTCCACCTGCTGCGCGGCGGCAGTGGCCGTGCGGATGTCCATCGCCTGCCCAATGAGCAGCAAGGCGGGGCCGTCGCCGATGCCGGTTTTCACCGCGAGCGGCAACAGATCGAGCCGTGTGGCGAGGTGCCGCTCCTCCGGCAGGCTGGCATTTTCAATGACGATGGCCGGTGTATCCCCGGGCAATCCTGCCGCAATAAGCTGACGCGACACGTCGGCGGCCGCGGCCTTGCCCATATAGACGGCGAGCGTTGAATCGGGATCGGCGAGGGAGCGCCAGTCGAGGTCCAGCGCCTCGCCCTTGCGCGCATGGGCAGTCACGAACTGCAGGCGGCGCGCCATGCCCCGCAGGGTGAGCGAGAGGCCAAGGCTTGCCGAGGCTGCGCTGGCGGCCGTGATGCCGGGACAAATGCAAACCTCTATGCCCGCCGTGCGCAAATGGGCGATTTCCTCCATCGACCGGCCAAAGATGGACGGGTCGCCGCCCTTCAGGCGGACCACGCGCTTGCCCGCCAATGCGGCGGCGAGCAGCATTTCGTTGATGCTCCCCTGATCCTTGCTGTGTCTGCCCGAACGCTTGCCGACCGGCACGCGCTCTGCATTGGGCGCGATCAGGGAGAGGATATCGGGACTGACGAGCGCGTCATAAAAGACGATTTCGGCGGTGTAGATCAGCCGCTCCGCCTTGCGCGTCAGCAGTTCGGGATCGCCGGGCCCGGCGCCTACCAGCCACACGGGGTGACGTTCGGGGGATGCATCAGGCATTGACCGCCTCCTTCTGCTCCTCAAGCAAGGACCGGATCGCGGGACGGCAGCTCCCGCAATTGGTCCCGGCATTGAGCGCCGCACCGACCGCTTCGACGCTGGTCAACTGCTGCTCGGCAATGGCGCCCAGGATCGTCTTCATCCCCACATCGAAGCAAACGCATATGATCGGTCCGCGATCCGGCGGCAATTGCGCCGGGCGTCCGGCAAGCAGCGCGAGCCCTGCATGGCGCTCCTCGCCGTCAAGCTGCGCCGCGATCCAGTCGCGCTCCGGCAGTCGGCCCGAGCGGCTGAGGAACAGCGCGGCGGCCAGCCTTCCCTCGTCATCCACGACCGCAGCCCGGCGAACGCCGCGCGCGCCGTCCAGCGCCTCGACACGTTCTCCTTCGGGCAGCAGATGCTCCAGGTCTAATTCTTCAAAGCCCGCCATTTCGACCAGCCAGCCGCCGCGCTGACGGATCAGCGTCCAATAGGGAACATCCTGCAGTTCGGGCTGCTCTCTGGTCACGAGAAAGCCCGTCCATGCCGGGGTGACGGCCTCGATTGCCGCCGCGCTGTTCTTGAAGCCGGGCTGGCCGGAGATGGGATCGGCACCCTGGTTCGGCAGGCGGTTTGCGCGGCCCGCAGAGCTCTGCTGATCGGTCCAATGCATAGGAACGAAGAGCTCGCCCTGCCGCTGGCCTTCGCTGATGGCGGCGCGGAAGATCGCTTCGCCCTGCTGCGTGCGAATGCGGGCAAGACCCCCGTCCCTGATGCCAAAAGCGGCAGCGTCGGCGGGATGCACCTCGACCAGCGGCTCGCGCCGGTGTTGTGACAAACGGGGGCTGAGACCGGTGCGCGTCATCGTGTGCCACTGGTCGCGATAGCGCCCGGTGTTGAGGCGCAAGGGAAAGGCCGCATCGGCGGCAGGCGCTGCGGGCGACTCAACGGACAGCATTCTGGCGCGGCCATTGGGCGTGGTGAAACGGCCATCGGCGAAGGGTGATAAACCGCCCCAACGCCTGGGCTTCAGCGCGTCATAATCGGCATCGCTGACATCCGCCCAGTTCGAAAGATCGAGCTTGCGGCGGCCGTCATTCTCAAAGGCCGTCTGAGCGCAATATTCGCGAAAGATGCTGGCCGCGCCGTCAAAGGCGAAGGCGTCGGCATGGCCCATGCGCCGGGCCACATCGGCAATGACGTCCCAATCGGCGCGCGCCTCACCCGGGGCGGGAAAAAATCCGCGCTGGCGGCTGATGGTGCGTTCGCTGTTGGTGACGGTCCCGTCCTTTTCCGCCCAGGCGAGCGCGGGAAGCTTTATATGGGCGAAGCCCCCCGTATCCGTGTTCGCCATGACGTCGGAAACGACGACCAGCGGACATTTCGCCAGCGCCTCGCGCACGAAACCGGCGTCCGGCATCGACACGGCGGGATTGGTGGCCATGATCCAGATCGCCTTGATCCGTCCGTCATGAACCGCGCGGAACATGTCCACGGCCTTCATGCCCGGCCCCTTGACCATGGTGGGGCTGTTCCAGAAGCGCTGGGCCCGGCTCAACTCCTCGGCCGAAAAGCCCATATGCACCGCTAGCATGGAGGCAAGGCCGCCCACTTCCCGGCCGCCCATGGCATTGGGCTGGCCAGTGATGGAAAAGGGGCCCATTCCCGGCTTGCCGATCCGGCCCATGGCCAGATGCACGTTGATGATCGCGTTGCCCTTGTCGGTCCCGCAGACCGACTGGTTCGCGCCTTGGCTGAACAGCGTCACGGTCCGGTCATGCCGGGCGAACAGATCGTAGAATTTGGCGAGAGTTTCAGGCAAAAGGCCACAATCGGTTGCCCAGTCCTCCAGGCCGTTCGTGTCGAGCGCTGTCGAGACACGTTCCGCGCAGTCATCGTCCCTCGACTTCGCTCGGGACGAACGGTGGAGGGAATTCCAGAAACCTTCCGGCACATCGACATGCGCTGCAAGATATTGCTGGTCCAGCAGCCCGCGATCCTTCATGGCGGCGAGCAGGCCGTTGAAAAGCGCGATGTCGCCGTCCGGGCGGATCGGCAAATGCAGGTCGGCGCTTTCGGCGGTCTCCGTGCGCCGGGGGTCAACGACCACCAGCTTGGTGCCACGAGCGGCGCGGGCGGCCTCGATCCGCTGCCAGACGATAGGGTGGCACCAGGCGGTGTTGGAGCCGACGAGGACGATAAGGTCCGCCTGCTCCAGATCCTCATAATTGCAGGGCACCACATCCTCGCCAAAGGCGCGGTTATGCGCGGCAACGGCGCTCGCCATGCAAAGACGGCTATTGGTGTCGATATTGGAGGAGCCGATGAAGCCCTTCATCAGCTTGTTGGCGACATAATAGTCTTCAGTCAGCAACTGGCCGGAAAGATAAAGTGCGACGCTGTCCGGCCCATGTTCGGCAATGGCATCGGAAAAGCCCTTTGCCACAGCATTGAGCGCCTCATCCCAGCTCGCCTGCCTGCCGCCAACCTCGGGGTGCAGCAGACGCCCGCCAAGTCCTACGGTTTCGCCAAGGTGGGTGCCCTTGGAACATAAACGCCCGCCATTGGCGGGGTGCGTCGCATCGCCTTTGATCTCTACGGTGCGTGGCCCGGTCACGGTCGCGGACACCCCGCATCCTACTCCGCAATAGGGGCAGGTTGTTTTGGTCGTGCTCATTCCCCCCTCCCCTTCAGGAGAGGAGTAGGGGGATGGACCATACCCCTCATGCCGCCACGCTCATGACTTCGGCTCGCGCGATCATAATGCGGCCGTCAACCACCTGGACAGGGATAGTCGGCACGCAGCCCTCATCCGGACCAAGCGCCTCTCCGGTTTTCAGGCTTATATTCCAGTTGTGCAGCGGACAGGCGACCTTGTCGCCATGGACGATGCCCTGCGAGAGTGGACCCTGCTTGTGCGGGCATTTGTTGACCAGCGCGTAGACCTCACCCTCTCCCGTCCGGAAAACGGCTATTTCCTCGCTATCCCAGACCGGAACAGTGCGCGCGCCGCGCAGGGGAACGTCATCCACAGCACCGATGTCGATCCAGTCTGGGGTCATTTTTGTTCTCCTGATGGGGTGAGAGATGGCTGATCCGGCCTTTCCTTCGTCATTCCCGCGAAAGCGGGAACCCATTTGCGCCCTTGGCTCAAAATCAGGGATGACGACGAAGCGGATCCCCGCTTTTGCCGGGATGACGAAAAACGAACCGAAGCTATCCTGATTTCCCTGCACTGACGCATCCAAGTCCACTCCCGACACAAGACGTTTGACTGACGGAGCCGAATTGACTCCAAACAGCGCCATTGCTGTCGATTTGAGCAGAACCCCGGCTATGCGCGGCGGGAATTCGTAAAGATGATGCAGCGCCATTGCTGCAATGCGGCAAGAAATAATCCAAGCCTGCGATTCTGTCAACGGGCCGCACGGCCGCAGCGCCCGGCTGCGAAATGGAATTGTCACCCCGCTCGACGACCCGTCGTCCGTGCGAAGACAGGGACCCCCGCTTTTCTTCACTCGCAGCCAAAGCGGGAACTGCTCCCGAGGCGAAACGAGCGCCCGCGTCAAAGCGGGCGCTCTCAGCCATCAGAAGGCCCATTCCACGGAGGCCCAGAACTTCCTCGTGTCGGCATCACCGGTGAAGCTCGCAATACCTTCCCGCTGGTAATCGGCATATTTCAGCGTGAAGGTGTATTTCTTGACCTTCGCCATCAGCTGAACATCGATTTCATCGCCATAGTTGATGTCCAGCCGATCACTGTCGAACCGATGATAGGTGGCGGTAAGGCCGATGACGTCAAACGGTCCCTTTTTCTTCACCGTATAGCCGATAGTGCCATAGTAGTCGGTAATGCCCTGCGCTGGCGTTGTCAGGAACTTGTCGGCCCAGCCCTGGAATTTGTGCAGGGTGGCAAAAGGCGTCTGGAATGCGAATCCGCCAGCGAAAGGCGCGCCTGTGGCCTTGGCCGTGACGCTGCCATCGGAGCCCAGCTTCTCTATGCCGCCGAGCAGCTTCAGGGGACCAGCCTCAAAGCCAAGCTCGCCCAGATAATAGTCGGCGGAATAATTGAGCGGATTGGTGCTGATGTCGCTCTGCCTGGCGTAGCTTGCCGCATAAGTCAGCTTCACTGCCTTGCTGAACGGATAGGCTCCTGCGAAACGGCCGCCGAAGGTCTGGCTGCTGTTCCGAAGCAAGGCAACGACCGGCTCATCCTCATCCACGCGATAATAGAAACCGGTGAGGACGCCGAGCTTCGTGGTATAGGAAAGGTTCGCAAAGACATTGTCGCCCTCGATCGCCTGTGGCCGGTTGGCGGCGCCGAATTTCCCGCCATCGATGCCCCAGATGGTGCGGTCGGACCAGGCATAGGTGGCGTCGAGCTTCAAATTCTTGATGCCGGTCCATTCGACCCGGACCGCGTCAAAGGTCTGCTCATTGTCGCGCCAGCCGACGGAGCCGACGAAGCGCTGGTCATCAAGATTGATGCGCTGGCGTCCGGCGGTGAGGACAGTGCCGGGCAGCCCCTTGAACTGCACCTGCGCGCGGTTGAGTTCGATATTCTCGGGGTCGGCTACAATCGGATAGATGGCTTTGCCGTTGACGCCGCTATTATAGTCCTCGACGATCGCAAGCGTGCCTTCCGCTTCGACCAGGAAAGACCAGCTTTTGCTGGCAAGCTCCGCCCCGGCGCGTGCGCGGAAGGTCACTGCGTCGGCATCTTCGGCAAAGCCGTCCTGATCGACCGTTTCATAACGAAGCCGGGTGTCGATGAGCGGCTTCAGCGTCAAGGTGCCGGCCATCGCGGGCGTGCTGACGGCGGCCAGAAATGCGGTCCCAAATAGATATTTTTTCACTTGTTTTCCTCCACTGATGGTGTGTTTTTCCCCACCTTTCGGAAGGCATCCTCTATTGTTTTCCCTCTCCCCTTCAGCGGAGAGGGCCAG
>DATEFI010000081.1:0-6929 GCA_035280705.1 Rhizorhapis sp.
CCCGCATAGGCTGAATCTTTGCAAGGGCCGATCTTTGCATAAATCACATCGCCCCCGTCGTCGTCCCCGCGCAGGCGGGGACCCCGCTTTTCTTGCCGGAATGGAGACAAGGCAGCGGAGTCCCTGCCTGCGCAGGGACGACGGAAAAAGGGAGGCTGCTTATGCCTTTGCAGGGACGACGGGAATAGTGAACGGGCCCTAGGCCAAACCCGTGACCCGATCCGCGACAAAAGGATTGGTTTGCCGCTCATGCGCGAAATTGCTCATGGGGCCGTGGCCGGGCACGAAGGCGGTTTCGCCGCCAAGTGGCCAAAGCTTTTTCGTGATCGCGTCGATCAGATCCTGATGATTGCCCAGCGGGAAATCCGTGCGGCCGATCGAACCCTGGAACAGCACGTCACCCACAATCGCCAGTTGAGATGGCTGATGGTAGAAGACGACATGTCCCGGCGTGTGCCCGGGACAGTGGATGACATCCAGCGTCAGATCGCCAACGCTGACCTTCTCACCGTCGTGGAGCCAGCGGTCCGGCTCGAACACCGCGCCGTTAACGCCATAGTTGCGGCCATCCTCGTCAAGCCGGGAAATCCAGAAACGGTCAGCCTCATGCGGTCCTTCAATGGGGACACCCAACTCCTTGGCCAATGTTCCGGCTTCACCGCAATGGTCGATATGGCCATGGGTGATGAGGATTTTTTCAATCTCAACCCCCTGCTGCTTCGCGGCGGCCTTCAGGCGGTCGAGGTCGCCGCCTGGATCGACAAAGGCAGCCTTGTTGGTGGCCGTGCACCAGAGCAGGGTGCAGTTCTGCTGCAAGGGCGTCACAGGGATGATGGCGGCTTTGAGCGGGGGCGTTGTCATGCGGCCTATGTGGCGGACCCCTGGGAGATTCGCAAGCTGGCGCCGATTTATAGGCTTATAGGCGGGGCTTCAAATTTTGCCTGACCTCCGCAGAGGCGACGGATTGTTTACAGGCCATTATCCCAGTTTCCGGCCCGCCCAGATCACGCGGCCAATCACATCCACCAGTGTGGGCTCAATGTCCTCCCAGTCGGGATAATGCGGATTGTCGCTGCGGACCGAAAAGCGTCCCCTCACCAGTCCCATCGCCACCCGCTTCACCATGAGCGCATCGTCAAGCCGAAGGACATAGATGCCGTCGCGCAGCCGAACGGCGCCATCCGCCCGGTCGACCAAAATGTCATCGCCATGGGAAAGCGTCGGCGCCATCGAGTCGCCATCCACCCTTATCATTGAGAGACCGGCGGGGTTTGCGCCCAATTCCCTGAGCCATTTTTCGTCAAAGGCCATCCGGCCCGCCGGCCGCTCGCTCTGGTCGAGCGATCCCGCCCCGGCTGATGCGCCAAGATCATATTGCGGCACCAGCACCATGCCCTTCGCCCCCCGCCCGGGAAGGGGGGCCGGCGCTTCCTCCGGCCCGCCGAGCAGATGTTCGTCGACACCGAAATAGCGGGCGAGCGTGCGCCGGTCGGCTTCATCCAGCTTCCTGGGGCTGCCCCGCTTGATATATTGCTGAATATAGGCCGCATTCCGCCCGATGAGCTTGGACAGCGCGCCATAATTCTCCCGCCGCTCATGAATGAGGCGATCCAGAAAGGCGCGGGCCTGGAGATTGTCCATAGGGCACATCATACCGGCAGGAATTTTCCTAGACAAGTAGGAAATCTCATTAGAAATAGGAAAAACCCTATACGACTCAAAGGAGCCCTGCCATGCACCTGCTGCGATCCATCGAACGCTTCCTGCGCCAGACCGGCATGGCGCCCACCCAATTCGGGCGAGAGGCAGTGCGTGATCCGCGGCTGGTCTTTGATTTGCGCAATGGCCGGGAGCCGGGCGAACGCGTGAAAAGAAGAATAGAACATTTCATGAACATTTATGCGAGGGAGCAACGCTGATGATGATGTCGCCGGTAAAGAGAGATCCCCATGCGCGGCTGTTGCGCCTGCTGCTCGCCATGGCCGGGGAAGGAGCGGAGATTCTGTCCTCCTCCGGCCGCCCCTGGTCTAGCGCCACGTTCAGCGGCGCACGTCACAAGACAGTGCTGAAGATATCGGGAGGCGACGCCCATGTGAGGGCCCAGCAATTCGCTGCGAAAGTGCCGGAGGCGGAGTTCCGGCTGCCTGGGCATATCGTGGCCGATGCGGTGGTGGAGGCATGGACGTGGGAAAGCGGGAAAGCGACGATGGAACTTGCATTGCTGACCGTCGAGGATTGGTAGACGTAAAGAAAGTGTCCGTCGTCCCTGCGCAGGCACGACGGACACTTCTACCGTAGCTTGCTTGAAATCACGCCAAACTTGCAACTCCGGCCAGAGCGGCGTAGCGGCTTTTCATGGTTCGACAACCCAAAGGCGCGGTGGTCCTTCTGTCGGGAGGGCTGGACTCAATGGTCTCTGGTGCATTGGCGCGGGAGCAGGGCTTTGTCCTGCACGCGCTTACCATCGACTATAATCAGCGCCACCGGGTTGAGCTCGAATCGGCAGCACGGATCGCCAAGGTCCTGAATGCCGCCTCGCACATCGTCCTGCCGCTTGACCTGCGGACCTTTGGCGGTTCGGCCCTGACCAGTGAAATCGACGTGCCCAAGGAAGGCGTGGGCACGGCCATCCCCATCACCTATGTTCCCGCGCGGAACACGATATTCCTCTCGCTTGCCCTGGGCCTTGCCGAGGCGAGGGACGTGCGGGACATCTTCATTGGGGTGAATGCGCTCGATTATTCGGGCTATCCCGACTGCCGGCCCGAATTCATCCGCTCTTTTGAGATGACGGCCAAATTGGGAACCCGCGCCGGAGTGGAGGGCGAAAGCTTCACTATCCACGCCCCGCTGCAGCATATGAGCAAGGCGCAGATCGCCGCGGAAGCGCATCGTCTGGGAATGGACGCAGGCCTCAGCTGGTCCTGCTATGATCCGACGAGCGATGGCAAGCATTGCGGCCTGTGCGATAGCTGCCGCTTGCGGCACAAGGGCTTTGAGGAGGCGGGGCTGCCCGACCCGACGGTGTACGCGACGCTGCCATGACTTATGCCGTGAAGGAGATGTTCCTCACCCTTCAGGGAGAGGGGATGCAGGCCGGGCGCCGCGCCGTATTCCTGCGCTTTGCCGGGTGCAATCTCTGGTCGGGACGCGAGCAGGACAGGGCAGAGGCCGTCTGCCGCTTTTGCGATACCGACTTTGTCGGGACGGATGGCGACGGGGGCGGCAAGTTTTCTGACGCCGGGGCGCTGGCCGATGCTGCGCTCAAGCTGTGGGGTGATGCAAAAGGCCGCCCCTTCATCGTGCTGACCGGCGGCGAGCCGATGCTGCAGATCGACGATCCGCTCATCGGGGCGCTCCACGACCGGCAATTCGAGGTCGCCATGGAAAGCAATGGCACGCTTCCCGCCCATCCCGATCTGGACTGGCTGTGCATCAGTCCCAAAGCGGGCAGTGAGGTGGTGCAGCGGTCCGGCGATGAACTGAAGCTCGTCTGGCCGCAGCCGGGCAGCGATGTGGAGGCGATGGAGAGCTGGGCATTCGACCATTTCCTGGTCCAGCCGCTCGACGATGAAAATGCCGCGGCCAACCATCAGGCGGCGATCGATTTCGTCATGGCCCGGCCGAAATGGCGCCTGTCGGTGCAAACGCATAAATATCTTGGACTGCGGTAGAGGCCATTCCGCGTCCATGATCACCTCTCCCATATGGCTGCCCGCGACACTGATCGCCGGATCGGTGCAGGCATGGCGCACGGCGGTGCAGCAGCGGGTCCGGGCGACGCTGTCGGTCAACGCCGCGGGGCTTGTCCGCTATCTGTTCGGCTTGCCGGTGGCGTGGCTGCTGCTCAGCCTTTATGAAGGCTTCATCGCCAGCGACCCCTTTCCATCGCTCGGGCCGATGTTCCTGCCCTATGCGGCGGCGGCGGGTCTGGCGCAGATATTGGCCACCAATTTGCTGATCATGGCTTTTGGCTACCGGAATTTCGTGGCCGGGACCGCCTATTCGAAGACGGAAGCCCTGCAAGGCGCAATCCTTGCTTTCCTGTTGTTGGGCGAGGTGCTTAGCCCGTTGAGTTGGCTCGGCATTCTGGTGGGCATCGCAGGTGTCCTGATCTTGTCCCTTGGCGGCAAGCATGTCGGTTTCGCGGGCCTGATCCAGGCTTTGCGGGACAAGGCCGCGATCTGCGGCATCGCATCGGGTTTCCTGTTCGCCATGACCTCCGTGGCGGTCAAGGGCGCTACGCTTCAGGTGGGCACGCCGGACAAGGTGCAAGCTGCGCTCATCGTGCTGGCGACCACGGTTTTCCTGCAGACGCTGATGCAGGGCGGCTATATTTTCTGGCGGGAGAAGGACCAGTTTGCAAAGATCGTCCATGGCTGGCGGGTCGCGAGCCAGGTGGGGCTGCTCGCCTCGCTCGGCTCTGCCTGCTGGTTCACCGGTTTCGCCACCGCGCCCGTCGCGCTGGTGCGGATCGTTGGTCAGGTCGAGGTGATCTTCACCCTGGCCTTTGCCCATTTCTATCTGCGCGAAAGGCTGACCCGCTCCGAGGCAATGGGATTGGCGCTGGTGGCGATCGGTGTGATCCTGGCGCTGCTTGGATCTGGACTTCGATAGCCCATTGCCAATCCCGGCAGGAAAAGGCTAAGCGCTGCGCATGGGAATCCTCGGCAAGATCTTCACCTGGTGGGACGGCGCCACCATCGGCACCTCGCTCTATAGTGCCCGGCATGGCACGAAAGTAGGCGAAGACCATCTGGGCAATATCTATTATCGCGGCAAGGATGATCGCCGCTGGGTCATCTATAATGGCTCCAACGACGCCAGCCGGGTGCCGCCCGAATGGCATGGCTGGCTGCACCACACATTTGACGAGGTGCCCGAAAGCTTTCTGCCGCCGCCGCGCATCTGGGAAAAGGAATCCGCCCCCAATCTCACCGGCACGCCGCAGGCCTACCGGCCGCAGGGCGCGCTGGAGGCGGGCGGCCGCCGTGCCGCCGCCACGGGGGATTATGAGGCATGGAGCCCCGACGCATCATGAGGGGTGGACTGGCGGGAGCGGTCCTGCCTGCTCTGCTTCTGGCTGGATGCAGTGACAAGCTGCCCACCGACAACCAGACCAATGAAGGTCCGGTGAGGCTGGAAAACGCCGCCGAGCCGACGGCGAACCGCAGCCAGGCCGCCGACCTGCCGGGCACGCCCATGGCGGAACGGGAAGCCGTCATCGGACTCCTCAACAAGCGCAATGGCCTGACCCGCGATCTCAGCATGAAGCCGGGCGAGGCGCTGCGCGTCGGCAAGGCAATTGTTCGCCTGCAGGCTTGCGAAACCACTGCGCCCTGGGAAGAAGTGCCCGAAACCGGTGCTTTCGTGCAGCTTGACGTTCAGGGGAACGATAAGAAATGGCGGCGCGTCTTTTCAGGCTGGCTGTTCAAGGAACGCCCGGAACGCAATGTGGTCCAGCACGAAATTTATGACGTCTGGGTCAAGAGCTGCACAATGACCTGGCCGGAAACCGGCCCAGGCACCACCAAGGTTGGCAAGACCGGGTCAGCCGCAGGGGCAAGCGAATCCAGCGCGGAAAAATCTCCGGCGGAAGGCACGACGGAAGCCAATGAGGCACCGCCTGCGGCCCCCACAGCCGCCGCGCCCGCCCCGGCCAATGCCGAATCCAGCAACGACAGATAGCGCGCCTGGCTGATCTCCACCGCGCCTAGCGAGCGCAGATGATCGGTCATGAACTGGCAATCCAGCAGTTCGAACCCACCCGCCTTCAGCCGCGCCACCAGCCATGCCAGAGCCACTTTCGAGGCGTCGGTTTCCCGGCTGAACATGCTTTCCCCGAAAAAGGCGCGCCCCAGGGATATTCCATAGAGTCCGCCCACCAGCCGGCCGCCCGTCCAGCATTCGATGCTATGGGCGTAGCCCATCTGGAAAAGGGACAGGCACGCGTCGGCGATCGGTCCGTTGATCCAGCTTTCCGGCCGGTCCGGAGTCGATTGCGCGCAAGCCGTCAGCACTGCGGGAAAATCCCGGTCGGCCGTGACCTGGAACTTGTCGGACCGGATGGTCTTGCGCAGCGAACGGGAAATATGCAGTCCCTCCAGCGGCAGGATCGCCCGTTTCTTGGGTTCCACCCAGAAGATTTCCGGATCATCCCTGCTGTCGGCCATGGGAAATATCCCCATCGCATAGGCCCGCAGCAGGATATTGAGATCGATGGTCATTGGAGAAAAGGTAAGCAAAGATTTCGCCGCGCGCCAGTAGGCGGATGATTCGACCCGTTGGTAATTTGGGTAGGCCGGGCTCTACCCCGCTACCCGCAATTCCCCTTGGTTAACGTCGGGGCCTTTTACATTCACCACAGCCGCTTGCCGGACGTTAACCATATAAAGGACAGATATGCTGCCCTTTCCAAAACTGGCATGAGCCCTGCTTACCCCTCTCGATATATGCATTTCGATAAGGGGGAAATGATCATGCGTCTGGATAAGTTGTTGTTGCTATTGCCTATAACCCTGCTGCTCTCCGCCGCACCGGCGCATGCGACCGGAAGCTGGTGGGGGCACAAGCATTATCCAGGATGTGGCCATGGCGGTTCCAGTTCGACCAGTTCTTCATCGGGCGGCAGCAGCAGCTTTGGCGGGTCTTCGTCCACGACTTCTTCTAGCTCCAGCTCGTCTTCGTCTTCCTCGAGCTCGAGCAGCGGCGGGTCTTCGGGTGGATCAAGCGGCGGCACCGCCGTACCCGAGCCTGCGGATTTCGCATTATTTGCGGCGGGCGTAGTAGGCCTTCTGGTCGGCCGCCGCGGCAGCCGCAAACGCGCAGCCCGGCGCGAAAGGAAATAACCGGTTTGAGGGTGGGCCAAAGATTTTCCAGTTGACGGGTCCGGGGGGCATGTCCCAACTGCGGGACATGAGCGGAACCTT
>DATEFI010000082.1:0-2767 GCA_035280705.1 Rhizorhapis sp.
TTGACGACCATCTGTCCCGGCGTGACCGAGCGAATGACTTCGGCGCCGACCGCACGCTCCGTCACCTTGTCGACGAAATCACGAGCCACCGGCAGGGCGACGTCAGCCTCGAGCAGCGCGACGCGCACCTCGCGCATCGCCCCACGAACGTCGTCCTCCGACAGCGCGCCGCGACCGCGGAGCTCAACCTCGACGTCAATCCGCCCGCCGTGATCATGATGGTCGGCCTTCAGGGTTCGGGCAAGACCACGACGACCGCGAAGATCGCCAAGCGGCTCAAGGAAAAAGAGCGCAAGAAGGTGCTGATGGCGTCGCTCGACGTCCAGCGCCCGGCCGCGCAGGAGCAGCTGGCGGTGCTGGGCACGCAGACCGATGTGGCGACGCTGCCCATCGTGCCGGGCCAGCAGCCGGTCGACATTGCCAGGCGCGCGCTCCAATCCGCAAAGCTTCAGGGCTTCGACGTGGTGATGCTCGACACCGCCGGTCGTCTGCACGTCGATCAGGCGCTGATGGACGAGATGAAGGCGGTCGCCGATGTTGCGAACCCGGCGGAAATCCTGCTGGTGGTCGACTCGTTGACCGGTCAGGACGCGGTGAATGTCGCGACCAGCTTTACGGCGCAGGTTCCGCTGACCGGCGTGGTGTTGACCCGCATGGACGGCGATGCCCGTGGCGGCGCGGCGCTGTCGATGCGAGCTGTCACCGGCCGCCCGATCAAGTTCGCGGGCACCGGCGAAAAGCTCGACGCCATCGAGCCTTTCCACCCGGCGCGTGTGGCGCAGCGCATCCTTGGCATGGGCGATGTCGTGTCGCTGGTCGAAAAGGCCGCCGAGACCATCGACGCCGAGGAAGCCGACAAGCTAGCCAAGAAGATGGCCAAGGGTCAGTTCGACATGAACGACCTGCGCGCGCAACTTAATCAGATGCGCCGGATGGGCGGGCTTGGGGCGCTGGCTGCCATGATGCCGGGTCTTAAAAAGGCGCAGGCAGCGATGGCGAACAGCGGAGTTGGCGACAAGACGCTGGTCCATATGGACGCCATCATTGGCTCCATGACCCCCAAGGAGCGGGAGAAGCCCGCGCTTTTGAACGCCAAGCGGAAGATCCGCATCGCCAAGGGTTCCGGCACGACCGTGCAGGAAGTCAACCGCCTCCTGAAAATGCATCAGGAGATGGAAACGGCGATGAAGAAGATCCGCAAGATGGGCGGATTGAAGGGTCTAGGCGCGATGTTCGCCAAGGGCGGCATGGGCGGGCTGGGCGGCATGCTCAGCGGCGGGGCAGGGGGCTTGCCCTCTGGCGGTCTGCCGGGACTTCCTTCGGGCGACATGCCCAAGCTGCCGCCGGGTTTTGACAAGTTTTTGAAGAAGTGACGTGCCCCCGGCGAAGCCGGGGTCCAGATCAGGTTTGGTTTAGAAAGGTAGAATGATGGCAACTGCAATTCGTCTGTCGCGCGGCGGCTCCAAGAAGCGCCCCTATTACAAGATCGTCGTGACCGACAGCCGCTCGCCCCGGGACGGCCGCTTCATCGAGCGCATCGGCAGCTACAATCCGCTGCTCGCCAAGGATGACGAGAAGCGCGTGGTGCTGGACACCGAGCGCGCGAAGCACTGGATTTCTGTTGGCGCGCAGCCGACCGACCGCGTGGCCCGCTTCCTCGATGCGGCTGGCGTGAAGGAACGTGCGGCCCGCAACAACCCGAACAAGGCTGAACCCGGCCAGAAGGCCAAGGAGCGCGCGGAAGACAAGGCTGCGAAGCTGGCCGAGGCCGAAGAGGCGAAGAAGGCCGCTGAGGAAGCCGCCAATGCGCCCGCGCCTGAAGAGGCTCCCGCCGCTGAGGCTCCGGCCGAAGAGCAGGCCGAGGGCTGAGCATGGCTCACCCCTCCCCTTCAGGGGAGGGGCAGGGGGTGGGGTCCGTGCGCTGCACGGCTCCATCTCGTCCCCACCCCAACCCCTCCCCTGAAGGGGAGGGACTTAATGTCTGACCGGCCCGTCACTCTCGCCGTCATCACTGGCGCTCATGGCGTCACCGGCGAGGTGCGCCTGAAGCTTTTCAGCGACGATCCGGCGAACCTGAAGCGCTATCCAGGGTTCAGCGCCGCCGGGCGCTTGCTCACGCTCAAGACTATCCGGCCCGGCAAGAACGGCGCCATAGCCCGCTTCGCCGAAGTCGCTGACCGAAACGCTGCTGAAGCCCTGCGCGGCGTGGAGCTTGCCGTCCCCCGTTCAGCCCTGCCGGAACTGGAGGAAGGCGAATATTATCACGCCGATCTCATCGGCCTTCCCTGCGTGTCGAGCGAAGGGGAGGAGTTGGGCACCGTTATCGCCGTCGAGAATTTCGGCGCGGGCGACGTCCTCGAGATCGAACGGCCCAGTGGCAAGCGCTTCATGGTGCCGATGCGCCCTGAAGCCGTGCCCGAATGGGGCGAGCGGGTGGTCGTTGACGCTGCCTTTGTGGAATAGTATATACATTATGTATATACGGAGACCGTGATGGGCAAAGCGCAACAGACTGATTCTGAATATAGGAAGAAAATCAATCTTGACCGGCTATATGGCTCGATGCCGTGGCTCAAAGCCAAGGACGTCAAGCATTATGCTGCAAAGGTTTTCAAATCGGGGAATTCGCTTGCCCTGAGGTTGCCTGCTGGCATTGGCCTTGAAGCTGGGATGGAAATGGACCTGCGGGTGGAAGGCGGGGAACATTTTTCCTTTGAACCGATCGACGCGCCCAAGCGCAAGTTCAACATCGACAAGGTCTGGGGCT
>DATEFI010000083.1:0-10270 GCA_035280705.1 Rhizorhapis sp.
GACGCCTGGCTGAGGATCTGCGCCTTTGCGAGCAGCGTCGTCTCAACCGAGAAGTCGACGTCTTCAATCCGCGACCTGGCTTCCGTCAGGTTGGTCAACGTGGACTGGAGATTGTTTACAGCCGATTCCAGCCGGTTCTGAACGGCGCCCAGATTGGCTCGGCTGGCGTTGATGGTATCGAGCGCCGTATCGAGCTTGGTCAGGGCATCGGCGGCGAAGGCCTGGGTTTCAAGGCTGATGCCGGCGGCCGTGACAGTACCGTCAGCAGCACCTGCTGCCGACTGGTCGGTCAGATTCAGGATGGCGGCATTGGCGTCGGTCAGATTGATGGTGATGGTCTGGCCGGAGCTTGCACCTGACTGGATCGTGATCGTGGCCTGCGAACCATCGGTCAGCTTCACACCGTTGAACGAGGTGTTGTTGGCGATGTCGTCGATCTGGGCGATCAGCTGGCTGGCTTCTGCCTGGGTCGATTCCCGGTCGGTGTCCGACACCGTGCCGTTCGAGGTCTGGACGGCCAGTTCCCGCAGGCGCTGGACCAGGTTGCTGATCTCGCCCAAGGCGCTGTCGGCGGTCTGGGCAAGCGAGATGCCGTCATTGGCATTGCGGATAGCTACCGCCATGCCCTTGATCTGGGAGGTCATCTTGCTCGAAATGGCAAGGCCGGCAGCATCGTCGGACGCGTTGTTGATGCGCTTGCCGGTGGACAGGCGCTCCAGCGATTGGGCAAGCGACATCTCCGCCCGGTTGGAGGCGGCTGACGATCGCATGGCCGTGACATTGGTTCCGATAACAGTCATTCAAATTTCCTTCCGCGCTAAGTTTTGAGACCCAAAAGTGAATTGCAGTTCGTCGGTCTCGAAGGGGCATAACGGCGGGGCGCAGAACAACTTTAAGCCGGAGTGTCAAAAAAATGCCGGAGGTGGCGAACCCGTCAAAAATTTGACGCGCGCGCGTCGGTCGCATGACACGCGCATAGGGGGTGGGAAAAAATTTCCCACTATCAGGAGCTTACAAAGTCGACCGGTTTGGCACGCTTGTTGCTTTAATGCTCTCCGTCAATCTGCCGGCGGGGGTCGCCGGTTGGCCTTGCGCTGGGGGCGCAAGAAGAAATGTGGGGGGGCATTGAATGCAGCACGTTGAGCTGAGCGCGAGACTCAATGAGCAGATTCCGACCTTGGCACCCTGGCTGAAGGGGGCCTGTTTCGACTTGTCCATTCTGGCCGAAGCGCCTCGCCCGGACCGGAATGCGCTTCGCCTGCTGACGCCGGAAGAGATTGGCGGGGCCACGCACAGAGACATATTGGTCGAATGGCGCGAGGGCCAGCCGGAGCTGGTACGCGCCCGATCCGGCATGCCCGCCCGGATTGGCTTCGGCTTCGCGGACGCGGCGCTCGGGCATGCCCTGGTTGCTGAGCTTGTGCGGCCCGCCTGGCAACCGGCGGTTGGCGAGCCGGACAGCGCGCGCATGCTGCACCTCGCCGCCCGCATTGCCCAGAGCGACGCCACGGTCCTCATTCAAGGTGATACCGGCACTGGCAAGGAAGGGATGGCGCGCTTCGTCCATGCCAGCAGCGGACGGGCGGCGAAGGATTTCATTGCCGTCAATTGCGCCGCTCTGCCCGAAACCATGATGGAGGCAATGCTCTTCGGCCACCGCAAGGGCGCCTTCACAGGCGCTTCCGCGTCGTCCGACGGCCTGTTCCAGGCGGCCGACGGCGGGACGCTGTTCCTTGACGAAATCGCCGAACTGCCGCTTGCCCTGCAGGCGAAGCTGCTTCGCGCGCTTCAGGAGGGGGAGGTCCTGCCCGTCGGGGCGACCCATCCCGTGCCAGTGGATGTACGGATCATCGCGGCGGGAAACCGGGACCTTGCGGCTTTGTGCGAGGAAGGGCAGTTCCGTCCGGACCTTTATTGGCGTCTCAACGTGATGGCGCTTGACCTCAAGCCACTGGCGGAACGCCGCCAGGACGTGAGAGCGATCGCCGCGGCCCTTCTGCTTCGGCAGCAGCCAAATGAGGCGGGCTTTGTCTGGCCCACAAACAGGGCGCTCGAAAAGCTGATGGCGCATAGCTGGCCGGGCAACGCCCGTGAGCTTGGCAATGTGCTGCAGCGCGCGCTGGTGCTTCGCGAAGGCGACCGGATCGAAGCCGAGGATCTTCAGATTGCATCCACGGCGCCCCAGGCCGCGCCAACAGTGGCACCTGTCATGGTGCCCGCCGAACCATCGCCGGTGCCGCAAACGGCCACGCTGCACGACATCGCCCGCGCCTCCATGCTGACCCGGATCAAGGCGGTTCTGGACGAGGTGGATGGTCACCGCGCCCGCGCCGCCCGCCGGCTCGGCATTTCGGAACGCACGCTTCGCTACCGCCTCGCCGAAATGCGCGAGCTGGCGGCGGCCTGACGGAGGAATTGAGGCATGACGGTTATCAACACCAACAGCGTGATGGCGATGCGGGCGGCCATCCTTCAGCAGAATGCGGCCCTGCGCGAAGCGTCTTCCGCCGCCGATGCGGTCTCCTCACCCATATTCGGGACCCCGGGCGCGGGTTCGGCCAATTTCGGCACGGCCATGAAATCGGCGCTGAGCGAGGTCAATGCGCTCCAGAACCAATCCTCCGACGCCGCCGCCGCCTATGAGCGTGGCGAGACCACCGATATCGCAGCGGTGATGCTCGCCAAGCAACAGGCGTCGATCGGCTTTGAAGCTACGCTGCAGGTCAGGAACAAGCTCCTGTCCGCTTACAAAGACATCATGAGCATGCCGGTGTGATATGAGTGAGACCAGCCTGACCATAGACAATCCGCCTGCGCCGACGCCGGCCCGCAATCTTCCCTCCCGGCCGATCCAGGGGAACAAGGGCGGTTTTGAGGATGTGCGCCTCCGCTTCCAGCAATTCCTTGGTCAGCCCGCCGTTGCGCGCAGCCTGCCCATGGTGGGCCTGATCGCCGTCGTGGCGCTGGCGGCGCTCGCCTGGCTGGCGCTCCGGGAACCGCCGCAGCGGGACCTGTTCCGGGGGCTGCCCGATAGCGACAAGGCCGCTGTGGCCGAAGCGCTGGGGGCATCGGGCATCGCCTTCGACCTTGATGATGCAACGGGCGCGCTCACTGTTTCCGAAGATGATTATCACAAGGCGAAGATGACGCTCGCCGCCGAAGGCTTGCCCAAGAGCGCGCCAGACGGCGACAGCCTCATCAATTCCCTTCCCATGGGCGCCAGCCGCGCTGTCGAGGGCGAAAAGCTGCGTGCGGCGCGGGAAATGGACTTGGCCCGGACAATCGAGGCCATTGACGCGGTACAGAGCGCCCGCGTCCACCTGGCCGTGGAGCAGCCCAGCATCTTCCTGCGCGACAAGAGCAAGCCCGCCGCTTCCGTGATGCTGCGCCTGGCCGATGGCCGCGCCCTGTCGGATGCGCAGGTGCAGGCCATCGTCCATCTTGTCGCCTCGTCCGTGCCGGGATTGTCCCCCGACGATGTGTCGGTGGTCGACCAGAATGGCCGCCTCCTGTCCAATCCCGGCGATGCGGGCGGTTCGGCGGAGACCGACCGGCAGATCGCGGTGCAGGCGCGGGTGGAAGAGCGTTACCGCCAGGCGGTGATCGCTTTGCTGACGCCAATCCTTGGCACTGACAATTTCAGCACTGAAGTGCATGCCGAACTCGATTTTTCGGAAAGCCAGGCCACAAGGGAAACCTTCCCTTCCGATGAAAGCCGCGTGAAGTCCGAACAGGGTAGCTGGACATCCGACAAGGGCGAGCCGCCAGCCTATGGCATTCCCGGCGCGCTGGCGAACCAGGCCCCTCCCGCCGCGGTTCCGGGGGCACAGCCCGCCGATCCCGCAACCGCTGCACCGGGCGCGCAGGCGGCAGCCAAGACGGCCGAAAATTATGTGCGCAACTTCGAGCTTGGCCGTGAGGTGTCCGTCACCCGCAATGCGCTCGGGACGGTCAAGCGGCTGTCTGTCGCCGTGGCGCTGCGCAACCCGGAAACCGGCAAGCCCCGGAGCGCGGAGGAAATTGCCGCCCTGGAAGCACTTGTGAAGGGTGCGGTCGGCTTTGATCAGGCGCGCGGTGACATCGTCGCGCTGACCGCCCGCAAATTTGCAGCAACAGGCGAAGAAGGGGCGGCCGCAAGCTGGTATGAAGCAAGCTGGGTGTCGATGCTGGCGCGCAACCTCTCTGCCTTGCTTGTGGCGCTTGCCCTCATCTTCGGCATTGGCCGCCCGCTCATGAAACGGTTGGCGGCCCGGAAAGAGGCGGAGGGCGCGCTTTCGGCGAGCCATAGCGCCTCACTTGGAGCGGAGATATCGCAGGAAATCAGCCGCGCCGCTGCCGCCGACCCAAGCCGCCCGGTCACGCTCGACATGATCTCCTCGACACAAAGCTATGCCGAGCGCGCGGCGCTCATCCGCAATTTCGTGAAGCAGGATCCCGATCGCGCCGCCCTGGTTGTGCGCGACCTGCTGCGGGACTCAAACCGCAAGGAGGCCGTGAATGCCTGAAGCAGCGCTCATGAAACGATCCATGACGGGCAGCGCCGCCGCCGCCGTCCTCCTGATGCTGTTCGAGGAAGATGAGGCAGCGCAGATCCTGTCCCGGCTTGAGCCCGAAGAGGTCCGGCAGCTTGGCAACGCCATGTATGACGTCGCCGATGTCGCCGTGGAGGAGGTCGATGCCGCGCTCGACCAGTTCGTCAGCAAGGCGAAGAGCCGCACCACCGTCGGCTATGGCGCGGAAGAGCATATCCGCGCCATGATGCACAAGGCGCTTGGGCCCGACCGTGCCGACAATATGCTGGCGCGGATAACGCCGCCGCAGCGCTCCAACAAGCTGGAGATGCTGAAGTGGATGGAGCCGAAGGAGATCGCCCAGGCCATCGAGAATGAACATCCGCAGATCATGGCGCTGGTCCTTGCCCATCTGGACGCACCGGCCGCTGCCGATGTGCTGCAGCTCCTGCCGCTCGATATGCAGGATGATATTGTTTACCGCATCGCGACGCTTGGCCCGGTGACGGCCGAGGCGCTGGACGATCTTGAAGCGCTGCTGATGCGGCGCGGAACGAAGACGGCGACGAGCACAGCTTCGCAACGGGGCGGCACGACCGAGGCGGCCGCGATCATGAATAATGTGCGCAAGGTCAATGAACAGCGCATCATCAAGCAGATCGGCAAGCGGGACAAGGCGATCGCCCAGACCATCGAAGAGGAAATGTTCGTCTTCGACAACCTCATCGAAATGGATGACAAGAATCTGGGGGCGCTGCTCCGCACCGTCGACAACGCCGTGCTGGTCGTGGCGCTGAAGGGCTGCAACGAGCTGCTGAAGGCAAAGATCTTCGGCTGCATGTCAAGCCGCGCCGCGCAGGCCGTTCAGGACGAGATCGAGGATCGCGGACCGATCCGCCTTGCCGATGTGATCGATGCGCAGAAGCAGATCATCGCCGCCGCCCGCCGCATGGCGGAGTCGGGCGCCATCATGCTTGGCAGCAAGGGAGGCGAGGACTTTGTCTAATATCTGGCAAGGCGTCGAGGCGCAGGCCGCCCGCTTTGGAAGCTGGACCGACATGCCGGCGCAGGACAATTTCCGTCCCCTCTATGGCCTGGACGCAGAGGGCTTCACCCCGCTCGACACTTCCTTTTTGGAAGGCGGCGAACAAGCCGTCGAGGAAGGCCCCTCGCTGGAGCAGATGACCGCCGACGCCTTTGCTCAGGGCTTTGAGGAAGGCGTGAAGGCGGCGCGCGCCGAACTGGAGGCGGACCGCGCCGCGCATCTTCGCCTGGCTCTGGCGCTTGAACAATTGCAGCCGCAATCCAGCGGCGCGCTGTCCGCCCTCCTGTCCACCGCCGTGCTCCGCCTCGTGCGCCAGATTGCGGGCGAGGTGGAGGTGGATGCGGGCCTGCTGGAAAAGCGCTGCCTCGCCATTGCCGAATGCATTGAGGAGGAGGTGGGGCAGCCCGCCCTTTACCTCCATCCCGGCGACGTCGAACTGATGGCGTCCAGGAACCTGCCGGTGCGGCTGCTCCCCGACGAAGAGATGCTGCGCGGATCGGTGCGGCTGGAGACTTCCGACGGATGGGTCGAGGATGGGCCGGAAATCCGCCTGTCGCGGCTGCAGGGCCTGCTCGACGACGTGACGGGCCGCCCATGATCGGAGCGGTGCTGAAACAGGCCGAAAGCCTGCTCGAAACCATGCAGGTCGCTCATGCAGGTCCGCGCCATGTGGGGCGCCTTGTGGCGCATGATGGCGGCATGCTGGAAGTCACGGGTTTCAACCGGCCGATCGGGGCGGGGGCTCGCGTGATTGCAGCGGATGGCACCGTGGCGCGGGCAGAGGTCGTCGGCTTTCGTGGCAATCGCGCCTTGCTGGTGCCGCTCGACCTTGATGCGCCGCATGAAAGCGGCGCGCGGGTGGAGCCGGACAGCGCCGCCAATATGGTGCAGGTCGGCGACGGCCTGATGGGCCGGGTGATCGACGCCATGGGCATGCCATTGGACCGCAAGGGACCGATCATGGCCAACGCCTATTGGCCGCTCGCCGGGGTCAAGGGCAATGTGCTGGACCGGGGCCGGGTGACCGAGCCCTTCGATCTTGGCGTACGTGCGGTGAATGCCTTGCTGACGGCGGGGCGTGGCCAGCGCATTGCGATCATCGCAGGTTCGGGCGTTGGCAAGTCCGTGCTCATGGGCCAGATGATCGCGGGCGCAGAGGCAGATGTGGTGGTCGTGGGCCTCATCGGAGAGCGCGGCCGCGAGGTCAGCGACTTTCTGGAGACCAAGCTTGAAGGCATGATCCGGTCGAAAAGCATCGTTGTCGCGGTGCCGGCCGATCATCCGCCGGTGCTTCGTCTGCGGGCCGCTGCCCGTGCCACGGCAATCGCTGAATATTACCGGGCGCGTGGCAAGAAGGTGCTGCTCCTCATCGACAGCCTGACGCGCTGTGCCCACGCCCAGCGCGAGATTGGCCTGGCACTTGGCGAGCCGCCCGCGATGAAGGGCTATCCGCCATCCGCCCTGTCGCTGATCCCGCGCCTTGTCGAGCGGGCGGGCGTGGACAGCCGGTCGGGCGGGTCGATTACGGCGCTCTACACGGTGCTGGCTGACGGCGACGATACCGACGATCCCATCGTCGATGCCGCGCGTGCAATCGTTGATGGCCATATCGTCCTGTCCCGCCAGCTTTCGGAACAAAGCATCTTTCCCGCGATCGACATCGGCAAGTCGCTGAGCCGCGTCATGGCCGATGTGGTGACGGACGAGCATCGCCGCGCCGCCTCAGCCTTCCGGCGGCTCTGGGCGGCCTATGAGGAAAATCGCGACCTCATTCTGATGGGCGCCTATCGTCCCGGCAATGACGCCGTCATCGACGAAGCTGTCGCAAGGCGGCCCGAACTGCTCGACTTCATCCGGCAGGACGCCAGGAGCCAGATCGGCTTCAGCGTAAGCACGGGCGCGCTGCAGCAGGCGTTCGGCGCATGAAGGGCGTGATCGCAAAGCGGGAGCGGGTAGCGCGGGCGCGGCGGGTGCAGCATCTGCTCGCCACGGTCGAAACCGCGCGGGCGCAGAATGAAGCGCAGGCGCTCAAGGACAATGCCCGCCGCGTCAGCAGCGTTCGCGCCGAACTTTATGCGACGGACAAGTTCACCATGGGCGGGCAGCTTGCCGCGCACCGGGAACTGGCGGGGCGGCTGGAGCAGGCGGGGCGGCAGCTCGACGGCGCGATCTATGACGCGCACAAGCGCGTGGAGCAGCGCGAAACCGAACTGCGGCTCGCCAACCGCGACAAGGAAATTGCCGAAAGGCTGAAGGACAAGGCGGCCCGCAGTCATGCCGAGCAGATGGAAGCCCGGCTGCAATCGCTGCCGCGCTACAGGCGGACCGCCTCGCTGGGAGATGTTTGATGATGGCCAATATGCCGACGCTCGAAAAGATCGCTGGAGAACCTCTCAAGGGGAAAAGCAAGGCCGCGCCTTCGGAAGAGGCGGGCGCGGATTTCCTGGCGCTGTTGGCGGGGCTGGACACCGGCAGGGCGGATGCGCCGGGTCAGGCGGTGGCGGTGACGCACCGGTCCGCTTTCGTCACGGAGATGCTCCAACAGCGCCTGAGCGTCGAGGGAGCGGCTGATGGCAGTGAGGATGAGAGCGCCGTATCTATTTTGCCAGCGGCTGGGAAAGATGCCGCGCCGGAAGCATCCGCGCTCGCCAGCAAGGCTCCGGCGGCGAATATCTTGATGGGCCTTGAGAAGCTGAAGGAACGGCCGCTGGAAGGGATGCCGAATGCGTCTGAGGGCCAGGACAAGCCCGCCAAATTGGCTGAGTTGGCACCGGTCCCGCCGCAAATGGCCCTGACCGTCGCGGGACAGCCCAACAACGCGAAGGCTGACACTGCTGCCGCCAAGGAGCAGGAGGAGGTTTCCGCCGAGGGTGGCGAGGATCAAGACAAGGTAGAAGCCGTCAAGAATCCCGCTCTTCCGGTGCTGCCCGGCGGAAATATGCCGGCGGCAGCGGCACCAGCGAGCGGAGCTGAACCGAAGGGCGAGAAGCCGCCGCGAGGCATGGCGGGACTGGGCGACCCTGTGGCCGCAACGCCAAACGCCCTGCCGGAATGGGCCGCGCAGCCAGCACAACGCCATGCTGCCATTGGCAGGCACGAGCCAGTTGCGGCTGAGGCAGGTCAGGAAACGGCACTGGCTGAGCCGGCACCTGCCCGGCCCGCGCGCAACCGGCAAGCATTGGCGCTGGAACTGGTCGCGGCATCCTTTGGCAGAAACAATGCTGCTGAGGTGCCCGCGCGCGCCGAGAAGGCTGATGCTGCGGCGCCCCTTCTGCCGGGTGTAGCTCATCTGAGGGCAGTGGACGCTCCGCCGCCGCTGGCCGCCAGCCCCGCTGCGCCGTTCATTGACGTGGCAGTCCCTCTGGCGCAGGCTGTTCCCGCCGCTGACACAGCCGCAATCCTTGGCGAGCAGGTGATAGACATGGGCGTCGAGGGCCAGTGGATCGACCGCATGGCGCGGGAAATCGCGGATGTAGCCGCCGGAACCGGCCGGGCCAGCTTCACGCTCAATCCTGAAAATCTGGGCAAGCTGCAGGTCGAGATCCTGCAAAAGGATGAAGGGGCAAATGTCCGCCTGCTCGCCGAAACGGATGCGGCAGCGTCGGCACTCCATCAAGGGCGGCAGCAGCTCCAGCAGGATGCGCGTCTGCAAGCCGTCCGAATTGTTGATGTGCAGGTGGAACGCCAGACCATGGAACGCGGCAGCGACAGCAGCCTTTCGGCTCGGTCCCAGTCATCCGGGCAGGAAATGACGGGGCAGCAGGGACAATCGCAGTCCTTCGTTAAAAAACCGGCAGTTCAAGCCGTATCTTCAAGGGTCACCGGACAGGAACAGGACCAGATGGCGAGTGAGCGCGCACGGAGTCAGCACGCCCGCTATGCCTGAGCGGGAGATATGAAGTGAGCGACGAAAAAACGCCCAGGAAAAAGGGCAAGCTGGCCATCATTGCGGTGCTGGTGCTCCTTTTAGGAGCGGCAGGCGCGGCTGGCGGCTTCTTTGCGGCGGGCATGCTGGGCGGCACGGCCCATGCGGAAACCGAAGACCCGAACAAGCCGAAACTGGTGCTGAAGGGCGAGGCGGCCGAACCCGCCAAGGAAGGCGAGAAGGCCGAACCGGTCATCGGCACCGTTGACGGCGATGGCTCCAGCCCCAAGGACGCGGCCAATTATCAGGCGACCTATTATCAGATCGAAACGCCCTTCACCTCTAACCTGAAGGACAGCGGTTCCTTTGCGCAAATCTCATTGGCGATCGCGACCTATTATGACAGCCGACTCATCGAGAATATCAAGCAGCATGAGATCGCCGTCCGTTCGAGCGTGCTGATGCATATTGCCGACCAGGACGAGCTGGAGCTCTCCACTCCGCAGGGCAAGGAAGCGCTGCAGAAGGAGCTGAAGGGCGCGATTAACAAAATTCTGGTGGAAAAAACGGGGTTTGGGGGTGTTGATAACGTTTATTTTACCAATTTCGTTATTCAATGAACTCGCGCGGGCACCCGCCCGCGGGGGGGCTGGGCATATGGATGACGTAGTAGCGTATAAATTCGGGCAATCCGAACCGCAGCCGCCGGTCGTGCTGTCGGGCATGGACCGAATCGGCGAACGGATGGTGCGCCGGATTCGCGCGCTGCTGGAACCGATGCTGGGGGTGAAGCCGCAGGTAAGCTGCGAGCAGGTCTCGGTTTTCCGCTTTTCCGATTGGTCGCTCTTC
>DATEFI010000084.1:0-2389 GCA_035280705.1 Rhizorhapis sp.
AATCTGTGACAACGCGGCTTCAAGAGCTTTTTGTCTGTCCATGTTGGATTTCTTGTCCTCGGAATCGATAAGTTTGAGCTGTGCAGCCATAGCCCCGTTCCCTCGTAGGTTGATCGCGCGTTTCAATCAACGCGTGACTTGTCTGTACCGCATTTGTTCCATGTGAACAATAGGAGAACGAACTTTTTGTTTCGCGGCCGGACGGCTGTCCAGGCTAGCCGCAGCTCGCCTGCGTTATTAGATAGGCGGCATCATAGGTAACGGTCAGCCGGTCCTCGCGGAAATCCATTGTCACAACCATTCCGGGCGCGACCCAGCGCAGCACCCTGGCGCCGGAAACCTCCAGCATCTTCGCGCCGGTTGCAGCGTCGGCCTTTTGCCCGACGAACTGATTGAGCTGCTCGCTCCGGCATGCGCCTTTCCCGGCTTGCCGGGGCACTTCGCCCGACTGCGCGGTCGTGCAAGCTGCCAGCATAGATGCTCCTGCAATGGCAGGAAATAGCCGCCGAATTTCCATCGCTTTTCCGCTCCTCAGGTCCGCGTCATGCGTAGCTTGCCGTCCTTCACGGCAAAGGCCATACGCCCTTCGACCAGGTCAACGGCGTCGCGCCCGAATTGTTCAAAGCGCCAGCCTTCAAGAATGGGAAGCTCATCGCGCACGCCCGCCGCCAGCATCTCAAGGTCATCCGACCGCGCGAGCAGCCGCGATGCCACATTGATCTCCTTCGCCCTGATCTTGAGCAGCAGCTTCAAAAGGTCCGCCACCAGCGCACTGTCCTTGGTGAGCCCCGGCCGGCGGGGATCGCGCTCGGGCATTTCTTCCCGCGACAGGGGCGCAGCTTCAGCCACTGCCGCCATCAGCCGCGCGCCGATATCATTGGTCTTCCACGCAGCGGACAGCCCGCGCACCTTGGTCAGATCCTCCTGCGCGCGCGGCGGGTGGGAGGCAAGGTCGGCGAGCGTCTCATCCTTCACGATCCGCCCGCGCGGCAGATTCTTGTCCTGCGCCTCCCGCTCGCGCCAGGCGGCCAGCGCCTTCAGCCGCCCCAGCACATCCGGCTTGCGGCTGGCGATGCGCACGCGTTTCCATGCCTCGTCCGGCAAGGTCACATAATTGGCCGGATCGCTGATCCGCTCCATCTCCTGATTGAGCCAGCTTCCCCGTCCGGTCTTTTTGAGTTCCTCCAGCATGAGCGGGAAAATGCTGGCCAGATGGGTCACGTCGCCAATGGCATAGTCGATCTGCCGCTTGTCGAGCGGCCGCCGCGCCCAGTCGGTGAAACGCGCGCCCTTGTCCAGGCTGATGGAAAGATAAGCGTCGACGAGGTTGGAATAGCCGATCTGCTCCCCCTGGCCCAGCGCCATGGCCGCGATCTGGGTGTCGAACAGCGGATGAGGCGTCTTGCCCGTCAGGTTATGAACAATTTCGATATCCTGCCCGCCGGCATGAAAAACCTTCAGCACGTCCTCATTCTCGGTAAGCAGATGGAGCAGCGGCGTCAGGTCCAGGCCAGGCGATTTGGGGTCGATGGCCGCGGCTTCCTTGTCGTCCGCGATCTGCACTAGGCAGAGATCGGGCCAATAGCTGTTTTCCCGCATGAACTCGGTATCGACGGCAACAAATTCGGATTTTGAAAGGCGGGCGCAAAGCTCGGCAAGGGTATCGCTATCGGTAATCAACGGATGGATTTGCATATGGGCTTCGATCTTATTATTGGCTGGCCCCTCCTAACAGGCCAGTACGGGTTGACAATGGCTCGGACCTCTCCTTGTTACGCGTTTTCTTGATTTAACCGTCAATATAGCGGGAAAGAAATAGTTTATGCACGCCTACCGTTCGCACAAATGCGCGGAACTTCGCGCAAGTCATGTTGGAGAGACCGTCCGCGTCTCCGGCTGGGTGCATAAGAAGCGCGACCATGGCGACCTCGTTTTCATCGATCTGCGCGACCATTATGGCCTTGTCCAGATCGTGACGGAAGTTGATGGGCCCGCTTTCAACGTCATCGAATCGCTGCGCAACGAAAGCGTGGTGACTGTGACAGGCAAGGTCGTCGCCCGCGCTTCAGAGGCGGTGAACCCCAATCTTCCGACTGGCGAGGTCGAGATTCGCGTCGAGCACGCCGTCGTGCAGTCGGTGGCGCAGGAACTGCCATTGCCGGTCGCGGGGGAGCAGGAATATCCTGAGGATATCCGCCTGCGCTACCGCTTCCTCGATCTTCGGCGGGAGCGTGTGCATGCCAATATCATGCTGCGCAGCGCCGTGATCGCGTCGCTCCGCCGCCGCATGACCGATCAGGGCTTCACCGAATTCCAGACGCCGATCCTGACCGCCAGCTCGCCAGAAGGCGCGCGGGACTATCTGGTGCCGAGCCGCGTGCATCCGGGC
>DATEFI010000085.1:0-3132 GCA_035280705.1 Rhizorhapis sp.
CGATGGCCCAGGGGCGGCTGGTCGCCGCCTCAAGCGTGGGCGGCCATCGCGAGTTGATCCAGGATGGGGTTACAGGAACGTTATTTCCTCCGGGCGATCCCGAAGCGATGGCAGAAGCCCTCGCGGCCTTGCTGGAGGATCGCAGCATCTGGGAAGAACGGCGGCGGGCGGCTCGCGCATTCGTCGAACGCGATCGTAACTGGTTGTCAAACATTTCCCGTTACGAACCTGTTTACCAAAAACTGCTTGGATATCCGCGGAAGAGGCGAGCAGCCTGAGGGGCTTGAGGAATTATGGCGATTCGGTTTGGCAGGAAAGGCGGATTCCCCACAAGCGCCATCATGGCGATTCTGGGCGGCGGCGCCGTTGCTGCCGGGGTCATGTTGACGCCTACCGGCCTTCTCGAGACCGCCTCCACCTCCGGCGGTCTGCCCTCGCTATTGCCCGCCGCCGCGCCGCCGCTGGGTGAGAAGGCACGGCTGATCCTTGCCTTTGCTTCCGGCATCAGCGCCATGGCGGTCATCGCGGCAGCGCGGGCGGCATTGTCGCGGCTGACGCAGGGTCCCTCCGTAATCCGCATCGGCTATGAAATCGGATATGACGACGAAGAGGAGCCGAATTACGGAACGGCAAGCCATGTAGATGGACCCCGCAGGCCCCTCTTTGCCAGCAGCGATCTTGAAGGTCTGTCGCCGCTTGTCTCAAAACCTGCACCGGCTGAAGCGAACGGCGGCATGCGGATGCCGCTGTCCCCGGAGCCGTTGGACGAGCTTGAACTGCGCGAAGCCATGGTCATCCCGCCCCTTCCCCGGCCCGGCCCTGTCGAAGCCAGCCCCAGCAAAGCGTCCATTGTTCAGGACCCGTCAGGTGTCGTGGCCGCCGCCCGGATGCAGCCTTCCGACTATTCGGCGCTCAGCATCACTGAACTGGTGGCCCGTTTCGAGCGGGGCCTTGCCCATCGTCGGCTGCTCCTTGCCGAAGCCGCGGCGGCAAGGCGCGCCAGCGAGGCTGAGGCGCAAGCCCCTGCGCCCCCACGCGAACCTGTCCGGCCGGCACCTCGACCAGAGCCGGACCGCAGGAGCATTGACGCGGAAGTCGATGAGGCCCTGCGAGCAGCCCTTGGCACCTTGCAGCGGATGACGGCCCGCGCGGCCTGAGAAAAATCGCCCCAAAAGGCTAAGAGTGATTTCGAGCCAGATGGAATCATCTGGCGGCTCGGAAATCACGGAGCACAAGGGAATATTAGACTCATTCCGGTTCAATCAGAACCGGAATGAGGCTAATGGCATTCGCCCCTGTGCCGCGCTTCATAGGCCAGGGCAAAGGGCTGCCCTTTGGCGACGCCCTGGGTATGGATCTGCGCCAGACGGCTGGTTTCGATCCGAAGCGCCGTCCGTCCCTGCCCGGAGCCCCGACAAGTATAATGCACCACGGCGCTGGTGGCGTGGTTTTCTAGGACGTGGAAGGTGCAGCGGCTCCGCTGGTGATAGAGCTGCAGCAACTGCCGGGGATCTCCCAGGCAAATATTCAGCGCTTCCTCGCCCGGCGAACGCGGCTTTACCTCCCATGCGCCCTTCTCCAGCACCTGCAGCGCGAGCGGCACAGGCGCATGTGCAACAGAAGGCGTGCCCATCAGGCCCCACAGGACTGTCGCCATCGCAAAAGGGTAGCGGAATTGCGATTTAGTCACATCAATTTCCCCCGGCACCCGGACCTTCCGCCCCCTGCGGCGATCCCGGTGCCAGCGCTTCTATAACGCCCGAGCGGCTAGAAGAAAATTAGGGCAGAATTATAGCAACCTGCATTGAAGCGCGTCTTGCGGACATATCGGCCCTGCTATAAGTTGCAACTGTTACAACAATGGGAGGCCGCCCATGGGCGTCATGTCCATCCGCGAATTCAACGCTAATGTATCGGCGGCCTTCGCCAAAGTAGAGGCAGGCGAAACGCTGGAGATTACTCGCAATGGCAAAGTCATTGCCGAGGTTCGTCCCAAGCGGAAAAGCCGTATGGATGATCCCGAATTCCGGGCAGCGCGGGAGAAACTGCTCAAGCATCTGGAAACCGGCATTCCCGGTCTCCACGGGCCCGCTACCTATGACGAGCGTACCGAACGTTGATCGCACTCGATACCAATATCCTGATCTATGCCGAGCAAAGGGGTGAGCCGTCCGGCAAGGGTGATATGGCGGCTGATCTTGTCGGGCGCCTTAGCTTGGCGGACGCTATTGTTCCCATTCAGGTTCTCGGCGAATTCTTCAACGTCTGCGCCCGGAAGCTGAAACTGACGTCAGGCAAGGCCCAGGAGGCGGTCGATCTGTATCACCGGATATTCCATTGCCCCGTTACATTGCACCAGGATCTGATGGATGCCTCCCTCAATGCCGACCGGTACCGCCTGGCCTATTTCGACGCGTTGATCTGCACCATCGCCGGCCGCGCAGGTGCGACTATCCTCCTGTCGGAGGACATGGCGGATGGGATGGAGATCGATGGGGTGAGGATCGTCAATCCGTTCAATGTGGCAAATGAATCCATAATTACTAATAATATCAGTGCATTAATGTGATTCGCTTATGGACGATTGCGAAAAGGCGTATTGACGGGAACGGAAATGGAAATCCGGAAAGACGATCCAACCGCACCTCACGTCGCAGACTTGTTAGCTCATCACCTTCAAGAGCTGCAGAACATAATGGCCGAACGTTCTTTTGCGCTCGACGCGAGCGGCCTGTCAGCAGCGAGCGTGACATTCTGGACGGCCTGGGAAGACGACGCATTGGTTGGATTTGGCGCCCTGAAGGAATTGGACACTACCCATGGAGAGGTGAAGTCCATGCGTGCGGCCCCCGCTGCGCGCGGGACAGGCGTCGGCCGCGCCATACTGTGCCACATCATCGCAGAAGCCCGAAACCGGGGCTATGCGCAGGTCAGCCTGGAAACGGGAACGACAATGTTACATGAGCCTGCCGTCTCGCTTTACCGCAGTGCCGGTTTCGTGTCGTGCGATGCATTCGCCGACTACCAACCCAGTCCACACAACCAATTTCTGAACCTTGATCTAACGGTTTGAAAGGTCCGCTGCGCGGCGGCTCCGTAGCTGCGCTATGGCATGGTGGTCGCATGCTGACG
>DATEFI010000086.1:0-3637 GCA_035280705.1 Rhizorhapis sp.
GAGCGCGTCCACCCACACATACATGACATGTCCCTCGCTTCCCGGAACCTTGACGCCCCAGTCAAAGCTGGTCCGCGATACGCTGAGGTCCGCCAGACCGCCCTCAACGAAGCGGAGAATTTCGTTGCGGCGGCTCTCCGGCCTGATGAAATCGGGCTGCTTTTCATAAAGGTCCAGCAGAGGCTGCTGATATTTGGACAGTTTGAAGAACCAGCTTTCCTCCACTGTCCATTCCACCGGAGTGCCCTGCGGGGAAAGGCGGACGCCCCCTTCCCCCTCGGTCAGTTCCTTTTCGTCATAAAAGGCTTCGTCCCGAACCGAATACCAGCCTTCGTAGCGGCCCAAATACAGGTCGCCGCTTGCCTCCATCGCTTTCCAGATCGCCTGGCTCGCTACATGATGCGCAGGCTCGCTGGTGCGGATAAACCGGTCATAGCTGATATTGAGAGCATCGTCCATGTCATTGAAATAACCTGACATCTCATCAGCCAGCACGCTTGGTTCTATGCCCTTGCCACGCGCCGTCTGAGCCATTTTCAGCCCATGCTCGTCGGTCCCCGTCTGGAACCTCACTCGCCGGCCCATCATCCGCTGGAATCGGGCGATGGCGTCCGTCGCGATCGCCTCATAGGCATGGCCGATATGAGGGGCGCCATTGGGATAGGCGATGGCAGTGGTGATGTAGAAGGGTTTGGACATTCAAGCTCTTCTTTTCGGGAGGCTGGGGCCGACTTCCTAGACGTCAGGAACCCATATTTGAAGAGGCGATCTCTATCCTGCGGGCAAAACCGCGGACAAGGAGCGGAAAGGCCGCTACTGCTTCGTCAGAGCAGCTTTTCCACATCCCTTGCCAAATCCTCCGGCTTTACCGTGGGGGCATAGCGCGCCACCACCCTGCCGCCGCGGTCCACAAGGAACTTCGTGAAATTCCATTTGATGGCCTTGGTTCCGATCAAGCCTGGCCTGGCTGCCTTCAGATGTTCGTAAAGCGGATCGGCATTTGGACCGTTTACCTCGATTTTCGCCAGAAGGGGGAATGTCACGTCATAATTGAGAGAGCAGAAACTGGCGATTTCCTCTGCATTGCCAGGCTCCTGTTTACCGAACTGGTTGCACGGGAATGCCAGCACCTCAAAGCCCCGGTCTCTATATTTGCGGTACAATGCTTCCAGTCCCGCATATTGCGGCGTGAACCCGCATTGGCTGGCGACGTTGACGACCAACAGGACCTTTCCCGCGTAATTGGACAGCGGAACTGCCTCCCCATTGGGTGCTCTCACGGTGAAATCGTGGACGTTCATGCGCGATTCCTTTCAGTGGCGGCGGCTTTGGTTAAAGTGAGACGCTGCATTTGACCCATTTCCGTCGTCCCTGCGAAGGCTCAACGTCAGCAAAAACCCGCAACCGCCTACTCCAACACCCCTTCATGCAGCCGCAAAACCCTGTCCATCTTCCCCGCCAGCCGCTCGTTGTGCGTGGCAACCAGCGCGGCGGAGCCCTCTTCCCGCACAAGGCGCAGGAATTCTGCAAAGACGATGTCCGCCGTATGTTCGTCCAGATTGCCCGTCGGTTCGTCCGCCAGCACCAGCGCCGGACGATTCGCAAGGGCACGCGCCACGGCCACCCGCTGCTGCTCGCCGCCGGACAACTGGCTCGGCCGATGATGCAGCCGGTGGCCAAGACCGAGCGAGCCAAGCAGGCTTTCGGCGCGGGAACGCGCTGCTGCGGGGTCCACATCCCGGATCATCTGCGGCAGGATCACATTCTCCATCGCGTTGAAATCGGGCAGCAGATGATGAAACTGGTAGACGAAGCCCAGCGCATCGCGCCGCAGCCGGGTGCGGCCGTCGCTTGGCAGCCGCGCGGCCTCTTCTCCCATGATCGCGATCGAACCCTGAAAGCCGCCTTCCAGCAATCCTACCGCCTGGAGCAAGGTGGACTTGCCCGAGCCCGAAGGACCGAGCAGCGCCACTATCTCCCCGCGCCTGATCGCGAGGTCGATGCCGCGCAGGACCTCGATCGTCTCTCCGCCCTGAGTGAAGCTGCGGCGCAGGCCGCCGACCTTCAATATGTCATTCATAGCGGAGTACCTGCACCGGATCGGTATTGGCGGCCTTGAAGGCGGGATAAAGCGTCGCGAGGAAGCTGAACACCAGCGCCATCAGGCAGATGATCGTGATCTCTACGGGGTCCGCCTTGGCTGGCAGCTCGGTAAGGAAGCGGATCGACGGATCCCAAAGATTCTGTCCCGTCACAAACTGCACGAAATTGACGACGCTTTGGCGGAAAAAGAGAAATGTGAAACCAAGGATCACTCCCGCGCACATGCCGAGGGCCCCGATCGTCACCCCCACCGTCACGAAAATCTTGAGCAGGCCGTGCCGTGTCGCGCCCATGGTCCGCAGGATGGCGATATCCCGCGTCTTGGCCCGCACCAGCATGATGAGCGAAGACAGGATGTTGAACACCGCCACCAGGATGATGATCGACAGCACCACGAACATGGCGACCCGTTCGACCGCCAGCGCCTCGAACAGGCTGGCATTCATCTGCCGCCAGTCAGTGACTACCGCCCTCCCCGTCACTTTCTGCGCGAGCGGCTGCAATATGTCGCCGACCCGATCGGCATTCACCGTCTCCACCTCGATCATGCCCACGACGTCGCCGAGCAGCAGCAGCGTCTGCGCGTCCTCCATCGGCATGACGACGAAGGCCTTGTCATAATCAAAGACGCCCACCTCGAAGATGGCGCCGATCTCATAGGATATCTCACGCGGCACCGTGCCGAAGGGGGTGGCACGGCCCGCGGGATTGATGATGCTGATCCGGCTCCCGACCTGAGCGCCCAGATTTTCGGCGAGCCGCGCGCCGATCGCAACCTTCCCGCTGCCTGCCGTCACATCGGTCAGGCGGCCCGCGACCACCTTTTCCTTGAGCGTAGGATTGGTACGAATGTCATGCACCGTCATGCCCCGCACCAATATGGCCTCGACCCGCCCATTATAATTGGCGAGCAGCGGCTGTTCGATGAGCGGAGTGGCGCTGGTCACCCCGGGCGTGGCCTTCGCCTCCTTCAATATTTCGCGCCAGTCGGGAAGGCGCCCGCCATAGCCCTGCACCACGGCATGGCCGTTAAGGCCGACAATCTTGTCGAACAGTTCTGCCCGAAAGCCGTTCATCACGCTCATCACGATGATCAGCGCCGCAACGCCCAGCATCACCGCCACCAGGCTGATGCTGGCGACCAGAAAGATGAACCCCTCCCCCTTGCCCGGGAGAAGGTAGCGTTTGGAGATCATCCATTCGTAACGGGAAAGAATCATGCGGCGGTTTATCGTCTTTCTCTATGTTATGAACGGTCTAGGCATGGCCATGCCCAGAGGCAAGGAGATGTGCCCTTTTCCGTGGCTGTGGCACAATGAACACAGGCTGACTCCAAAATGTCGGGACCGCACAGTTTGGCGGTGACAGGCGCGGCACCACGGCTTAGCAGAGAAGACAAGAAACACAGGTCAGAGGCCGTGGTTCAGGGACGCCGCTGTCCCGTCCGATGCTTAAAGGGGGCGTCAGGACGCGCGGGCGCGGTACCAAAGGGGGAGACGAGTGATCGTCCAGGAGCGCCCGGGTCTTCGACGGC
>DATEFI010000087.1:0-2261 GCA_035280705.1 Rhizorhapis sp.
AGTCGCTGCGCTGTTCGGGGAGCAGCTTGGCAAGCGCCTCCCGCCTGCCCTTTTCGGTATCGGCCAGGATCATCTGGCGGACGGCGGTTATGCGGGCGGCGTCAAAGAACATATGCTCGGTACGGCAAAGGCCAACGCCCTCCGCACCGAACTCGCGTGCCGTGCGGCAGTCTAGCGGGGTTTCGGCGTTCGAGCGCACCTTCAGGCGGCGGACCTTGTCGGCCCATTCCATAAGCTTGCCGAAGTCTCCGGCCAGCTCCGGCTGAACTGTCGGCACTTCGCCCGCCATGACCTCACCCGTCGTACCGTCGATGGTGATGGTGTCACCCTCCACCAGCTTGCGGCCGCCGACATTGAGGACGCCGCTGCGTGCATCGATGGAGAGGCTGCCAGCGCCAGAAACGCAAGGGCGGCCCATGCCGCGCGCCACCACGGCGGCATGTGACGTCATGCCGCCACGAGCGGTCAGGATGCCCTTGGCCGCATGCATGCCGTGAATATCCTCGGGGCTCGTCTCGATGCGGACGAGGATGACCGCCTCGCCCAGTTCGGCCCGGCGTTCGGCAGCGTCCGCATCAAAAACGATGATGCCGCTGGCAGCACCCGGAGAGGCGGGCAGACCCTTGGTCAGAACATCGCGCGGGGCGCTGGGGTCAAGCGTCGGATGGAGAAGCTGGTCGAGCGCTGCAGGATCAACGCGCGCGATCGCTTCTTCCTGGGTGATGAGGCCCTCATTGGCCATGTCCACCGCGATCTTGAGCGCGGCCTTGGCGGTGCGCTTGCCCGAGCGGGTCTGGAGCATCCAGAGCTTGCCCTGCTGCACCGTGAACTCGATGTCCTGCATGTCCCGGTAATGGGTTTCCAGGATCTGGAACACCTTGGCGAGCTCGGCATAGGTTTCGGGCATCGCCTCTTCCATGGAGAGTGCCTTGGCCCCTGCCCGCTCGCGCGCTTCCCGGGTCAGATATTGCGGCGTGCGGATACCCGCCACCACATCCTCGCCCTGCGCGTTGATGAGAAATTCGCCATAATAGCAATTCTCGCCGGTCGCCGGATCGCGGGTGAAGGCAACGCCGGTGGCCGAGGTGTCGCCCATATTCCCGAACACCATCGCCTGCACATTGACCGCCGTGCCCCATTCGCCGGGAATGCTGTTCAGGCGGCGATAGACCTTGGCGCGTTCCGACTGCCAGCTGCCGAAGACGGCGCTGATCGCACCCCAGAGCTGGTCATTCACTTCCTGCGGGAAGGGCTTTTCCCATTGGTCGGCGACGATGGCCTTGTACTCGGCGACCAGTGCCTTCCAATGTTCAGCTCCCATCTCAGTATCGAGGGAGAAACCGTTATTTTCCTTGGCGATTTCCAGCGCTTCCTCAAATGCGCCATGGTCGAGGCCAAGGACCACGTCCGAATACATCTGAATGAAGCGGCGGTAGCTGTCCCAGGCGAAGCGCTCGTCGCCCGAGGCAGCGGCAAGGCCGAGGACAGTTTCGTCGTTGAGGCCGAGATTGAGGACCGTGTCCATCATCCCCGGCATGGAAACGCGCGCGCCCGAGCGGACCGAGACCAGCAGCGGATCGGCGGGATTGCCGAAGGTCTTGCCAGTGATGCCCTCAATATGCGCGATACCCTGCTTCACTTCCTCATAGAGGCTCTCGGGATAGGTTTCCCCATCGGCATAATAGCGGGTGCACATTTCGGTCGTGATGGTGAAGCCCGGAGGCACCGGCAGACCGATGGAGGCCATGCCATCCAGGTTCGCGCCCTTGCCGCCCAGCAGGTTCCGATCACCATTGCCGCCATCGGAAACATTGCCGCCGAACCGGTACACATATTTGGTCATTCTGCTCTCATCCTGCACTGATGATCGGGATTTGCCCCCGAAGTTCACACCGTTGCTGGTTCAATTTGCACGGACCTGATTTGGCCGCCAATCAACCTTCTATTCTCGAAAAATCAGCTACTTCGTGGACAGCGTTGCGAACACGTACAAGGATGCCCAGTCGCGCCTCGCGTTTTTTGCTGTCAACGTCATTCACGGTCACCTTGTCAAAAAAGGCGTCGATGGGCGCACGCAACAAAGCGAGCGCCGACATGGCGCCTTCGAAATCCTCCGCCTCAACTGCATCCGCCGCCCTAGGTTCCGCAGCGTCAAGCGCCGCGATCAAGGCAGCTTCCTCATTTTCCGGCTGATAGGAAAGGGATATTGTGGGGGAGCCGTCAAACTGTTCCTTTTTCAGGATATTCGCGGCGCGGCGGTA
>DATEFI010000088.1:0-3378 GCA_035280705.1 Rhizorhapis sp.
CCCGCCGACACCCTCACCATCGCCCTGGCGCAGATCACCCAGTCGGTGGGCGATCTCAGGGGCAATGCCGATGCGATGCTGCTCTGGCGGGAAAGGGCGCGCGAGGCGGACCTCATTGTCTATCCCGAATTGCAATTGATTGGCTATCCGCCCGAGGATCTGGTGCTGAAACCGGCCTTCATCGAACGGGCCGGGGAGGAGCTGTTACGCCTTGCCGAGGCCACAGCGGACGGCGGCCCCGCCATGCTGGTCGGCACGGTGATTGCGGCTCAGGGAGTGCTGTTCAATGTCGTAGCGCTCCTCGACGGCGGAGAGATTGTGGCCGTCCGTCAGAAGCGGGAGCTGCCCAATTACGGAACCTTCGATGAAAAGCGCCTGTTCGCGCCCGGCCCCCTGCCGGAGCCGGTCGAGTTCCGGGGCGTGAAGCTGGGCCTGCCGATCTGCGAGGATATCTGGTTTCCCTTCGTCTGTGCGCATCTCAAGGAGCGCGGGGCGGAAATCCTGATCAGCCCCAATGGCAGCCCCTATGAGGTGAACAAGGATCAGCACCGCATAGACGCCATTTCCGGCGCACGCGTCCGGGAGACCGGCCTGCCCATCGTCTATCTCAATCGCGTTGGCGGTCAGGATGAGCTGGTTTTCGACGGGGCTTCCTTCGTGCTCTCGGCTGAAGCCAAGCTCTTGCATCGCCTGCCCGAGTGGGATGAGGCGCTGGCGCTGACCCGCTGGACCAGGGGAGAGGCGGGCTGGACATGTGCGCAGGGGGACCTCGCCACGCCCAATCCCTATCCCGAAGATGTTTACAACGCGATGGTCCTTGGCCTTCGCGACTATGTGAACCGCAACCGGTTCCCCGGCGTGGTGCTTGGCCTGTCCGGCGGCATCGACAGCGCCTTGTCGGCGGCGGTCGCTGTGGATGCCCTTGGCGCTGACCGCGTTTGGTGCGTGATGCTGCCCTCCCGCTATACCAGCAAGGAAAGTCTTGAGGACGCGGCCGAATGCGCACGCATGCTGGGCTGCCGCCTCGACAGCATCCCCATCGGTCCGGCGGTGGACGCCTTTGACATCATGCTGTCACCGGCCTTTGAGGGCAGAAAACCCGATCTTACCGAGGAAAATCTTCAGTCCCGCATCCGCGGCGTCACGCTGATGGCCCTCTCTAACAAATTCGGCCATATGCTGCTCACCACTGGCAACAAGAGCGAGATGTCGGTCGGATATGCCACTATTTATGGCGATATGGCGGGCGGCTATTCCGTGCTGAAGGATGCCTATAAGACGACCGTCTTCGACCTGTCCCGCTGGCGGAATGAGAACCGCTCGCCCCTGGGGCTGGGGCCCGGAGGGCCGGTGATGCCGGAACGGGTGATCACCAAACCGCCGAGCGCGGAATTGCGCGAAGATCAGAAGGATGAAGACAGCCTGCCCCCCTATGAGGTGCTTGATCCCATCCTCTATGGCCTGGTCGAGGAGGAGCTTTCCGTCGCGCAACTGGTCGCCCGAGGTTTCGAAGAGGAGACGGTCGCCAGGATCGAGCGGCTGCTCTATGTGGCCGAATATAAGCGCCGCCAAGCCCCACCCGGCGTGAAACTGGGGACACGCAATTTCGGGCGCGACCGGCGCTATCCCATCACAAACGCGTTCCGGACCTCATGAGCACGGCCTTCTTCATCAAGACCCTGGGCTATGTAGTGTCCATCGTCAGCGTGGTGCTGCTCGCGATCGTGTCATGGAAGTCCGCGCATGAAAGCGGCTGGCTGACCTTCGCCCTGTTCGGCGGCGTGGCCACTTCGGTGTCGGGCATGGGCCTGCGCTGGGTATCGCATTTCATGGCGCATCGCGAGGAAGCGGAACGCAAGATGAAAGAACAGAATAAATGACGGTGATTACCCGCTTTGCTCCATCCCCCACCGGGCATCTTCATGTCGGCAATATCCGTGCGGCGCTTCATAACTGGATGTGGGCGCGCAAAAATGGAGGGCGCTTCCTGCTCCGGCTCGACGATACCGATGTGGAGCGGTCCAGGGAGGAATATGCGAAGGGGATTCGCGCCGATCTTGCCTGGCTTGGCCTCGCCCCCGATGGCGAAGAGCGGCAGTCGGCGCGCTTTGCCCTTTATGAGGCGCAGTTTGAAAGGCTGAAGGCAGCCGGACGGGTCTATCCCTGCTACGAGACCGCTCAGGAACTGGATCTGAAGCGCAAGGTGCTCTTGGGCCGCGGCCTCCCGCCTGTCTACGACCGTGCGGCGCTTTCGCTGACGGACGAGCAGAGGGCGGCGTTTGAGGCAGAGGGGCGGCGGCCGCACTGGCGTTTCAAGCTCGAGCATGAGGCGCCGATCGAATGGACGGACCTGATCCGGGGACCGCAGCATTTCGATCCAAAGCTGATCAGCGATCCCGTCATCCGGCGGGAGGACGGCTCCTGGCTCTATATGCTGCCGTCGGTCATCGACGACGTCGATATGGGCATCACCCATGTCGTGCGTGGCGAGGATCATGTTTCGAACACGGCGACTCAGATTCAGATGTTCACTGCCTTGGGCGCCCCGCCTCCTGCTTTTGCGCATGAGGCGCTGCTGACCGGTACAGAAGGGAAGCTTTCCAAGCGGCTCGGTTCTCTGGGCGTGGCTGCGTTTCGCGAGCAGGATATCGAGCCGGTTGCGCTGATTGCGCTGCTGGCGCGGATCGGAACCAGCGATCCTGTAGAGCCTGTGACTGACCCCGCGCCGCTCTTGCCCGGGTTCGATTTCGCCCGGTTTGGCCGCGCGCCCGCCCGGTTTGACGAGGCCGAACTGGCGGCGCTCAACCAGCGCATCGTTCACATGCTGGATTATGACGCAGTGAAGGACCGCTTGCCCGATGGGATGGATGAGGCCGCATGGGCGGCGATCCGGCCCAATCTCGAAAAGGTGGATCAGGCCAGGGATTGGTGGTCGGTGGTCACTGGTGCGCTGGAGGTTCCGGCGCTGGAAGCGGAAGATCGCGCTTTCATTGGCGAGGCCTCCGATGCCTTGGCGGCGCTCCCCTGGAGCAATGAGGTCTGGAGAGAATGGACCAGCGTTTTGAAGGAGCAGACCGGGCGCAAGGGCAAGTCCCTGTTCCTGCCGCTTCGCCTTGCCCTCACCGGCCGCGAACATGGTCCCGACATGGGCGCGCTATTGCCGCTCATCGGCCGGGACGCAGCCTTGAAGCGCCTCCGCCACGTTGCGGCGTGAAGGCGTTCACTGAAAGCAGATTGAAAATCCGCGTCACGGTTACCATTCGCTAACTTCGCTTTCTTAAGCTGGCCTTTACCCGGCAACCTGCTTCGAAGATGTGGTGATGACGTCGCAAAAGCTTCCCTTGGGCGTGCTCATGGGCTTTTCCAGCCCTGCTGACA
>DATEFI010000089.1:0-3870 GCA_035280705.1 Rhizorhapis sp.
CGGCATGTCGATCCGTTCGGCAAGATCGCTTGCCCGCCCGGGAAGGGTCCTTGCAAAGGCAATGGCCCTTGCTACCCCCCTTGCCACCCACGGCCGCGCAGCTTCGATAAGCCGCGCCCCGGCGCTTGCGGGAGGCGGCCGCCGCACCGGCTCGCTCCCGCCTGCCCGCTCGCCCGGCGCGTCTTCCATCCAGCGATTGTCCCCCATTCGCCCGCCTATCGCCTCTTCTTTTTCCGTTCGGCCTCGGTTCGCGCAACCATCGCGATATCCTGCGCCCGCAGCCAGTCCGGCGTCCCCTGCTTGATCCCCGCCATCGCCGCCTCCGCGCTGTGCAGCGCCAGTTCCGGGCTGCCGCTCATCTGGTAGCGCTCCGCCGTTGCCAGCGCCGCCCGCGCCGTATCGCCGCGCCGCTCATAAACCACGCCCAGCTGATACCAGGCAAAGGGATTGTCGCGATCGCGAACCACGGCGGATTTCAGCACCCTCTCGGCCTCAGGCAGGTTGGCGTCATCCTCCGTCGCGATCAGCGCATGGCCAAGCAGCGCCGCGATAAGCGGCTGGCTGCCCGTCTCCGCAACGGCGCGGCGGAGCGGCGCAATAGCCTCCTTGGGCCGCCCCGACTCCAGCAATATCTGTCCCTCAAGTTCCAGGAAATAGGGATCGTCCGGCGCCTGGCCGAGCAAGCCCTTCACTTCCTCCATCGCCTTGTCGGGATAGGCCGATTTGTGCCAGGCATAGGCGCGGGCATAGCGGGCGGGGATGCTTCCATCGCCCTCGGGATAGCTGCGCAGCGTCTGCGCCGGATCGGAGACAAAGCCCACCAGCTTCGCCTTCACTCGCTCAAATCGCGCCTCCAGCTTCGGGTCCATGGGTTTGTCCCAGGCCGGGTCCTTGTGATAAACCTCGTTCAGCACCGCAATGCGCTCGCCGCTCAGCGGGTGCGTGCGGGCATAGCTGTCGGTCTGCGGAATGGCGAGGCGGAACTCCTGGTTCTGCAGCTTCTTGAAAAAGGCGATGCTGCCCCGCCCGCTGACCCCGGCCTTGCTGAGGTAACGCGCGCCGGCCAGATCGGCGGAGCTTTCCTGATTGCGCGAAAAGGCCAGATATTTGCCCATCGCCGCCTGCTGTCCCGCGGCCATGATGCCCATGCCGGCCTCGCCCCCGCCCGCCGCCATCGCAGCGGCCCCGAGCAGAAGGCTGAGCAGCGTTATGCCGGTCGCCGCCTTCATGCCCTCGCTGGAGCGGACGACATGCCCGCCCTCGATATGGCCCAGCTCATGCGCGATCACGCCTTGCAGCTGGTTGACATTGTCGGCCTTGGCCAGAAGCCCGCTGTGGATCCAGACGATCTGTCCGCCCGCGACAAAGGCGTTGATCTCAGGATCGTTGATCAGCAGCACCTGCACATTATGCGGGTCGAGCCCCGCCGCCTGCACCAGCGGCGCCGAAATGTCGTTGAGCAGCGCCTCGGTCTCGGCATCGCGAAGGATCTGCTGCGCCATCGCCTGCGGCACGAACAGCAGAAAGGAAAGCACCAGAACAAGAAAGCCGCGCAGCATCCGCCCCCTATCGGACAAAAGCCGCCGCCGATCAACGGAAAGGGACCAGGTCATCGGCGCTTCATCGCAGGCACGGGGTGAATGGGGGATGAAAGGGGGTGATCGGAAAACGCCGGTCGAGACATCGCCAAAAAAACCTCTGTCCTACATATAACCATATAGGTTAAGTCATCGAATCATGAGAAACCGTACACCCCTCGGCCACCAGGCCACGCCATCCCCGATTTCACCCCCGTACCGCGCAAGTACGACCGCCATGACGGTTGGACGCCCGAGCGGCAGCGCGGCTTCATAGAGGCGCTCGCGCGCACAGGATCGGTGGATCATGCGGCAAAGGCCGTGAACATGTCGACCGTGGGCGCCTATCAGTTGCGGCTTGCCCCCGGCTCGGAAAGTTTCCGCGAAGCCTGGACCGCCGCGCTGGATTTCGGGGTGCAGATGCTCGAAGACGTCGCCATGCAACGTGCGCTCTATGGCGTGGCTGTTCCCGTTTTCGGCAAGGAAGGCCAGATCGGCGAAAAACGCCGGTACAATGATCGCCTCCTCATGTTCCTCCTCCGTCACCGCCTGGCTGAGCGCTACAGCGTCAGAAAGGAAGATCTCTGGACGCCCGAACGCGAAGCGGAACTGCGCGCTAAATGGGACGAGGAACGGAAAAGCAACGGCAGCCGCGCCTTGGATGAGATCGTTCGGAAGCTGAGGCAGATGAAGGAGCGGGGCGCCGGGCTTGAAGGGCCGGAGGCGCAGGATGAGGAATCCGCCTGACAGCGAGCCGCGCCGATGCCCACCGACGAAACGCGCGTCACCTGCGGCGGCGTGTAATAAGACCCGGTCTGCTTGCGCAGCGTCCGATCGTAAATGTCTAGAAAATCCTCGTAGAAATAGAGCCATGCTTCCGGATCGCCTTTCGCGACCTTGTCCCAATTCACCACGTCCAGCACGCGCACCATTGTGTCCAGCGAGGGGCCAAGCGATAAGTCCTGCTCCGTCAGCAGACGGAGTGCCGTGCCGATCAGCGTGTTGGTCCTGCCCAGTTCCTTCGCCACATCGTCCAACCCCTCGGCCAGCGACAGCTTACGCGACTTCGCCATCAACAAGCCAAAGGTCACGGCCTGGGCATAACCGTCGGCGAACCGTGTGTCGTCGGCGTCGGGGAAGAGCAGCGCCTTCCAATCGTCCTTCAATTCAGACAGCTTGGCATTCCTGATTCCCAATTGCTCCACCACCTCGTCGCGCAGGTAGCGGCACAGCCGGGCGGCGACGCCCGCCAGCTCTTTCGCGTTCCTGGGCGGGATCGGTTGCCAGCCGGTCAGGAAATTATTGATGAGAGGCAGAAGCGCCGATGGGGCCTCCAGCTTCGTTCCCGATTTTTCGATATCGCCGACCAGCTTGACGACTTCGCCGACCAGCACCCCATCTCGCCACAGCGAAAAGCCATTGCCGTCGGTGTAAAGCAGGTTTGGCAGCGCCTTCAACCTGTCCCACTGCTCCTTGTCATGCTTTTCCTTGAACCTGCGCGGATCAGCGCCCTTGCCGGGTGCCTTGACTTCGATGAAGCCGACAAGAGCTTTGCGCACCTCAACCGCGAAATCGGGCCGCGTCCTGATATCCGACAGCGATTTTTCACCGATCAGTTGAACGCTGGCATTTGGCAAGCCGCATTCCGCTTCAAACGCTTTGAACAATTGTTCGATCGGATTGCGTAGCTGATCTTCAGGCTGGCCGCCTTGATTCAGCTTCGCCTTCGCGGCCGCGCCGAATTCACCCACAGCTTTTTTGATGCGTTCGGCTTGCGTCATGGGTCCCCCTTGCTATTGTCTTTTGCATAAGGGCCGACGGCACGGCAACCGGCAACCGGCGAATGGTGTAAGTCCATGAATGAATTGTTTGATACCGGACCCCAGCAGCTCGGACTGGACTTGGGAGACGCCAAGACGACGCAAACCTATGAGCCGGATCGTGATGAAATTCGTGCCGAACTGATCGGGATTCTCGAGGTAGCAAGATCGGCCAGGAACGAATCCCCGTGGGATCAGCGAACCTTTCTTTATCACAAAGTCGTGTTCCCGCAGATGGCGCAATGGCTGTCGGAGTCGGAGCGCGATCAACTCTGTTTCGAATTCGCACGGGAAGCGCAGCGGATCGAGTTGTTGATGGCCGCTTGAGCCGCCCTCACCGCTTCCTCACAAACTCCGCCCGCAGCACCAGGCCCTTGATGCCTTCATATTTGCAGTCGATCTCCTGCGGGTCACCTGTCAGGCGGATCGACTTGATGAGTGTGCCGCGCTTCAATGTCTGGCCAGCGCCCTTG
>DATEFI010000090.1:0-4806 GCA_035280705.1 Rhizorhapis sp.
TTCAACGGAAGAAGAGCCAGACAGCGCCATCCCTTGCCAAAATGTTCTCCATATGTTCTATTCTAAACATGGCGAGAATTGACGGACGCGGTGCGACTCGCAACGGGACCAGCACGAGATTTGGCCTGCCCGAGCGGGAGCGGGACGGTGACTGGCTGGACGCACGGGACGACATCGACGGTCCTCCGCCCAAGCTCCGCACGACCGTGACAGTCGAGCATCCCAAGACCATCCTTGCCCGCAACAAATCCCCCGACATCGCCTTCGACCGGTCGATCAATGCCTATCGCGGTTGCGAGCATGGCTGCATTTACTGTTTTGCCCGGCCGACCCATGCTTTTCATGACCTGTCGCCAGGCATTGATTTTGAAAGCAGGCTGTTCGCCAAGCCCGATGCGCCAAAGCTGCTACTGGCTGAGTTGTCGAAACGCGGATATCGCCCCGCCCCCATTGCCATGGGCACCAATACCGATCCCTATCAGCCGATCGAGAAAGACTGGCGGATCACCCGCGATTGCATCCGTATCCTGCGGGATTGCCGTCATCCGCTGATCATCACGACCAAGTCGGACCGCGTTCTTCGAGATCTCGACCTATTGAGCGACATGGCGAAGGATGGCCTGGTCGCGGTCGGTATTTCCGTGACATCTCTCGACCCGCGCATTGCCCGAACCCTTGAACCCCGCGCTCCACGCCCAGCGAAAAGGCTGGAGGCCATTCGCCAGATCGCGGCTGCGGGCATACCCGCCCATGTCAATGTGGCTCCAGTGATCCCCGCCATCACCGACCATGAGATGGAGAATATATTGGAAGCCGCGGCTCTGGCAGGAGCCAATAGTGCGTCCTTCATCATTGTCCGATTGCCGTACGAAGTGGCGCCGCTGTTCCGGGCCTGGCTGGAGGAGCATTTTCCTGACCGGCTTGCCAAGGTCATGGGCATTATCAACGACATACGCGGCGGTCGTGACAATGATCCTCAATTCGGATCGCGCATGCGGGGGCAAGGCGTCTGGGCGGAATTGCTGAGAACCCGGTTTCGAAAAGCCTGCGTCCGATATGGGCTCAACACGGCCGAGCGGTTGGGCCTCCGAACCGACCTTTTTCGCCCGCCCGCCGGAGATCAGATGGAATTGTTCTGATTGAGCTGACTTGGCTGGTCAGGACACCAGGGCGAGTCTTGGCGACTCCGCGGCCTTCAACTCACAATGAACAACGCCCGGCAGATTGCCGATACGGGCGGCAAGTTCAGCTTCCACCATGAAATCGCGGCCCAGACGCACCCGCACGATGCGGCCGTCCTCAAGGCGCGTCCGAAGAATGATCTCGCTTCGTCCGCCCCTGCTGTTCGCGACCAGCCTGGCGACGGCGCAGACCGCCGCAGAATCTTCAATATCCAACTGAAGAACAAGCCGTGCCTGATTGGAAAGACGGGAAAAAGCCTGAATGGCTCTTATCGTGACACGCGGGGTTTCTTCCCCCGGCTGGCGCTCCAGTTCAACGGTCAGCAGCGCGCAATCCCCCTCCTTGCCGAGGTCGTCGATCTGCTTGCAGACATCCTCGTCGAAACAGCTCGCCTGAAACTGCCCGCTGCTGTCAGACAGAGTTGCCGAGACATAGCGCCTGCCGCGCTTGGTGTCGCGCCAGCGAACCTCTTCGACCAAGGCCGCCATGACCGCTCCGGCGCGGCCTCCGTCCGCACTGGCGGGCTGGCTGCACAACAGGCCGAAGCTCTTGGCGCCATTCGCATCGGCAATGGGGCGGAACCGGTCCACCGGATGCGCTGAGAAGTAAAAGCCGAAGGCGTCCTTTTCCTGCGCCATCCGTTCCGACAGTGACCAGTCCACATTGGACGGGATCTGGATATCGGGCTGCTTCACCTCGTCAGCGCCAAAAAGCCCGCCTTGCCCACTGGTCCGCGCATCAGCGGCGCTTGCGGCAACCGCCAATATGGTTTCGGCGGCCGCATATACCCCCGCCCGGTCGGGGTGGATGCGGTCAAAAGCGCCCCCCGCGGCCAGACTTTCCAACTGCCGCCGGTTGAGGAGGCGCGGCTCGACGCGGTTGGCGAAATCGTCGAGGCTTCGGAAGGGACCCTTCGCCTGCCGCTCAGCGACCAGGGTTTCCATTGCCTTTTCACCCACGCCCTTCAGGCCGCCCAGGGCGTAGCGAACGGCAAAGCCATCTCCATGCGGTTCGACGGAGAACTCCGCCTCGCTCGCATTGATGCAGGGCGCCAGACAGGCAAGCGCCATCCGCCGCATATCGTCCACGAAGATGCAGAGCTTGTCCGTCTGGTGCATGTCGAAACACATGGAGGCGGCGTAAAATTCTGCGGGATAATAAGCCTTTAGCCATGCTGTTTGATATGCGAGCAGAGCATAGGCCGCAGCGTGCGACTTGTTGAAGCCATAGCCAGCGAACTTGTCGATCAAGTCGAACAGTTCATTGGCCTTGGCCGACGGAATATTGCTGTTTTCCGCGCAGCCCTTCACGAAGCGTTCGCGCTGTGCGTCCATCTCGGCCTTGATCTTCTTGCCCATGGCGCGGCGAAGAAGATCGGCGTCGCCCAGCGAATAGCCCGCCAGGATCTGCGCCGCCTGCATCACCTGTTCCTGATAGACGAAGATGCCATAGGTTTCCGAAAGAATGCCAGACAGGAGTTCATGAGGATATTCAATATCTTCCTGGCCGTTCTTGCGACGCCCGAACATCGGAATATTGTCCATCGGGCCCGGCCGGTAGAGCGAGACGAGCGCAATGATATCACCGAAATTGGTCGGCCGAACCTGCGCCAGCGTCTTGCGCATACCCTCCGATTCCAGCTGGAACACGCCCACCGTGTCGCCGCGCTGGAGCAGCTCATAAACCGCAAGGTCATCCCATTTGAGGAGATCGAGGTCCACCTCAACGCCGCGCTTCTTCAACAGTTGCACGCCCTTTTGCAGCACCGACAGGGTCTTGAGGCCAAGGAAGTCGAACTTCACAAGACCCGCGCCTTCGACATATTTCATGTCGAACTGCGTCACCGGCATGTCGGACCGCGGATCGCGATAAAGCGGGACGAGCTTCGACAAGGGCCGGTCGCCAATCACCACGCCCGCCGCATGGGTAGAACTGTGCCGCGGGAAGCCCTCGAGCTTGCGGGCAAGATCAATGAGGCGCTTGACCTGTGCGTCGCGCTGATATTCCTGTTCCAGCTCCATTACGCCATTCATGGCGCGTTCCAGCGTCCAGGGATCGGTCGGATGATTGGGCACGAGCTTTGCGAGCCGGTCCACCTGGCCATAGCTCATCTGCAGCACGCGGCCGGTATCCTTCAGAACCGCCCGAGCCTTCAGCTTTCCGAAGGTGATGATCTGCGCCACATGGTCGGCGCCATATTTGTTCTGGACGTAGCGGATCACCTCGCCCCGCCGGGTTTCGCAGAAGTCGATGTCGAAGTCCGGCATGGACACGCGTTCAGGGTTCAGGAAGCGCTCGAACAGCAAGCCAAGCGCCAGCGGATCGAGGTCAGTGATGGTAAGCGCCCAGGCGACCACCGATCCCGCGCCCGAACCACGTCCGGGCCCAACCGGAATGTCGTGCTCCTTCGCCCATTTGATAAAGTCGGCAACGATCAGGAAATAACCGGGAAAGCCCATCTGGATGATGATGCCCAGCTCAAATTCCAGCCGGTCGAAATATTCACTGCGCTTGCCGGGATCAGTAATGTCGAGCTTTTCAAGCCGCTTCTCGAGGCCCGCCGTTGCGTCCGCCCGAAGCTGCCGCTCTTCCCCTTCCCTGTCGCCAGCGAGGCTCGGCAGAATGGGCTTGCGCTTGGGCGCCATCACGGCGCAGCGTTGCGCCACGACCAGCGTATTGGCAAGAGCCTCGGGCAGGTCCTCGAACAGCCGCTCCATGTCCGCCGCAGACTTCATCCACGCATCGGGAGAACTCTTCAGACGGTCGTCGCTATCGACATAGGACGACTGCGCGATGCAGAGCATCGTGTCATGGGCCAAATGGAAATCCGGCTCGGCATAGCAGCAGGGATTGGTGGCGACGAGCGGCAGATCCCGCGCATAAGCAAGGTCGATCAGCGATGGCTCCGCCTTCTCCTCAACCGGATCATTGCGCCGGGCGATTTCGACATAGAGCCTGCCTGGGAACAGCATTTCAAGCTGCCCGGCATAGGCAAGGGCAGCCTCCGGCTGATCTTCGGCAAATAGCCGTGCGAGGCCACCCTCACCCGCTGCGGTCAGCGCGATGAGGCCATCGGTCCGTCCCGCAAGCGCGCCGAAGGACACATGTGCCTGTTCCTCGATAGGCCGGTCGAGATGCGCCATCGATGCGAGTGCACAGAGATTGTCATAGCCCGTGGCGTTTTGGGCGTAGAGGGCCAACCAGTCATAGACCGGCGCGGCATTGTCAGGCCGCCCGGGCCTGGCGACGCACAGCATCGTGCCAATGACGGGCTGCACGCCATCGCCCTTGCAAGCATCGGAAAAGGCCATTGCCGCATAGAGCCCGTTCCGGTCAGTAAGCGCGGCCGCGGGAAAACCGAGCTTCTTCGCCTGCTTCGCGATAGCCTTGGGCTCAATCGCGCCTTCAAGCATGGTGTAGGAGGAGAAAATACGAAGGGGGACGAAGGAGGCATGCGGCATGGAGGGAACCTAGGGAGGAGAGGCGATTCTGGAAAGGGGAAAGGATGTCTGGCTATTCTACCAAGCCAAATCAGTCGTCCCTGCGGAGACAGGGACCCAGCTTTTCCGCTGTCATTCCGAAACAGAAGCGGGGTCCCTGCCTCCGCAGGGACGACGGTTTTCT
>DATEFI010000091.1:0-2473 GCA_035280705.1 Rhizorhapis sp.
CACCACCCCGACGACGCGCTCGTCCCTGCTCCGATAAGGGGCTGCTATCACGGATGAGCCGGAAAGCGAGAAAAGTTTGTTCTCCGATCCGATGAATATTTTGGTGGCGCTTCCGTTCCGCGCGCTGTCGAGCAGGCGGTAGATTTCCTCCTTGCCCTCCAGCTCGTCCAGAAGCTGCCTCACCCGGTCAAGATGCTCGGCGGCGGCTTCGTCGATCAGATTCGCCTGTCCCCGCACAATCAGCACGGGCCGGTCTTCGCTGTCCGCCGACCAGACGGCAAGGCCGCGTTCGACCAGTTCGCCGCTGGCGCCGTCAAGGGCCATCTGCCCTGCCCGGATTTCCTGCTGCAGATTTGCCTGCGCCTGCGCCAATGTCTGCCCCGCAAAGCGGGCACTCAGATAACTGGCCGCCTCGTTGAGCGCCGAAGGCGCTACGCCCTTGGGCAGGTCAACGATGCGGTTTTCCACGCTTCCATCCTCTCCCACAAGCACGGCAAGCGCCTGCCGCTCCGAAAGCGGGACGAAGCCGAACTGCCGCAGCACCGGTTCGCGCTTGGGCACCAGCACAATGCCTGCGCAGGCGGAAAGGCCCGACAGCACCGCGCTCGCGGCGGCGAGGGCTTCCTCGATCGGCCCCGTCTCCGACAGGCGCGATTCTATCGCCCGCCGCTCTTCCTCCGATGGTTCCGACGCCTGCATCATCCCATCGACGAACAGGCGCAGCCCGCTTTCGGTCGGCATTCGGCCAGCGGAGGTGTGCGGCGCTGCAAGCAGGCCAAGCTCCTCAAGATCCTGCATCACATTGCGGATGGAGGCGGGCGACAGGTTCAGGCCGGACAGTTTACTGATTGTCCGCGACCCCACCGGAACGCCAGTTCCGAGATAACTCTCCACCACCACACGAAAAACATCTCGCGCGCGGTCGTTGAGTTCACTGATCGGTGCAACCGTCATGGCGTTTATCTAGGCAATGGAAGAAGAAGGCTCAATATACCGAATGAGCACTGGCACAGCTTCCGCTCTGCCGCTAAAGCCCCTGCACGACAGCCACAGGAGACAAAGATGCGCCCATCCGGCCGCGCGCCCGACGAAATGCGGGTCATTACCATGGAACCCGGTTTCACCATTCACGCAGAGGGCAGCTGCCTTGTCAGCTTCGGCAATACCCGCGTCCTTTGCACCGCTTCAGTGGAAGAGCGCGTGCCCCCTTTCCTGCGCGGCAAGGGCGAGGGCTGGGTCACCGGCGAGTATGGCATGCTTCCCCGCGCCACCCATACACGCGGCAACCGCGAAGCTGCCAAGGGCAAGCAGTCGGGCCGCACCCAGGAAATTCAGCGCCTCATTGGACGGTCCTTGCGCGCAGTCACAGATCTCAAGAAGCTTGGCGAGCGGCAGATCGTGCTCGACTGCGACGTGATCCAGGCCGATGGCGGCACACGCACAGCATCCATCAGCGGAGCCTGGGTGGCGCTGCGCCTCGCCGTGGACAAGCTCATTGCACAGGAACTCATCGCCGAAGACCCCATCATTCAGAAGGTGGCTGCGATCAGTTGCGGGATCTATAACGGTACGCCGGTTCTCGACCTTGACTATGACGAGGACAGCAATGCCGGCGCGGACGCCAATTTCGTCCTCACGAGCGACGGCAAAATCGCCGAAGCGCAAGCCACGGCCGAAGGGGAATGCTATGACGAGGAGGGTCTGCTTCGGCTGCTGCGCCTCGCGCGCATCGGCTGCAACCAGATATTCGTGGCACAGGATCGGGCTACGGGGCGGTGACAAAGGGTGCTATCAACCGGCAGGCGATTCGCAAGCTCAAGCCTGGCAAGCTGGTCATCGCCAGCCATAATGCCGGGAAGGTGCGGGAGATCAAGGACCTGCTCGGTCCCTATGGGGTAGAACCGGTTTCCGCCGCCGACCTGGACCTGCCGGAACCCGATGAGACGGGCACGACCTTCATCGCCAATGCCGAGTTGAAGGCGCTGCAAGCCGCCGACCTCTCAGGCCTGCCCGCACTGGCTGACGACAGCGGGCTTTGTGTCGAGGCGCTGGACAATGAACCTGGCATCTTCTCCGCGCGTTGGGCCGGGCCTGACCGCGACTTCAACCTCGCCATGCGCCTCGTCCGGGACAATCTGATCGCCAAGGGTCCGGAGGCCGGTCATGACGCGCACTTCGTCTGCGCCCTGGCGCTCGCTTGGCCGGACGGTCATGTGGAGGCATTTGAAGGCCGGGTCGACGGCATCATTACCTGGCCGCCGCGCGGCAGCCATGGCTTCGGCTATGATCCGATTTTCCAACCCAATGGCTATGGCATCAGCTTTGGCGAGATGGAGCCCGAGCGAAAACACGCCATGAGCCACCGGGCAGATGCGTTCGCCAAGATGGTGGCGGCGGTTTTCTAGGCGCTCCTGACGGGCTGTACATGAAAGCCCTCTCCCCGCGGGGAGAGGGAGCGAGGCTCGCGGGGACG
>DATEFI010000092.1:0-4217 GCA_035280705.1 Rhizorhapis sp.
CCCGCATCATCGCGGGCGGCGCGAACAATCAGCTCGCGACTCGCGCAGACGGGGAAAGGGTTCTTGACCGCGGCATTCTCTATGCCCCCGACTATGTCATCAATGCGGGCGGCATCATCAATGTTGCGCTCGAATATCTCGGCCAAGGCGACCGGGCGGAGGTGAATAGCCGCATCGAACAGATTCCCGAACGGCTCACCGGCATCTGGCAGGAAAGCGAAAGCAGCGGCGTTCCGGCCTCTGACGTTGCCGACGCCATGGCGAAAAAATTGATCGGAAGAGGCTGAGACAAAGGGTTTCCTCTTCATCCGTTCATTCCCCGTTCGTCGCGAGCGCAGTCGAGGGACATCGCTGGACGCAAATGTGTCTCGACTTCGCTCGACACGAACGGAAATAGAGGGGCGACCGAACTTGGCTAGCTAAACCCCCTGCATGTTGCGGCTCTCCGGCGGCATCCGCACTGTCAGGCTTTCGAGCCAATCCTCAAGCCTGATCTGGCAGGACAAGCGGCTGGTCCGGGTCGCCCCGGCCGCAAGGTCCAGCATGTCTTCTTCGCTTTCGCTTGCCTGCGGCAGTTTACCGAAATCCTCGGGGTCCACGATGACATGGCAGGTCGAACAGGCCATCTGCCCTTCGCAGGTGCCTTCCAAAGGTTGCCCATGGGCTTGCGCCACGTCCAGCAGGCATTCACCCGCCGGAGCATCCACGATCGTCCGGTCCTGCCCGTCAGCACTGATGAAAGTCACTCTGGTCATATCTACTGCCGATCCGCCGCCATATTGATTGCCGCGGCTGCCTCTTCCAATTCGTCCATGGTCGTATAGCGGCCAAAGCCGATCCTGATAGAGGAACGCGCCGCTTTTTCGCCAATCCCGAGCGCACGCAACACATGGCTCGACCGTCCCGACCCGCTCGCACAGGCGCTGCCAAGCGAAAAGGCGATATCCCGGCATTCCGACATGAGGCGGCCCGCGTCCAGCCCCTCGCGGCGGATATTCAGATTGCCATGATAGCGGCGGCCGGTGGAGCCGTTGACATTCCAGCCGGCGAACAATTCCACGGCCCGCTCCCAAAGCGCGCCGACATGGACGGCGTCCGCCTCGAACCTTTCCCCCATCAGCTTTGCTGCCTGGCCAAGTCCGACGCATAGGGCCGGTGAAAGCGTTCCCGACCGCATGCCCTGCTCCTGCCCGCCACCGAACATCAGAGGCGGCAGATCAAGCTCGTCGCGCAGCCACAAGGCGCCGATCCCCTTGGGTCCGTAAATCTTGTGCCCGCTGATCGCGATCATGTCCGCCACCGGAGGCAGCGGCACCCGGCCATAGCCCTGCACCGCATCGCAGAGGAAGAGCGCCCCAGCCTCTTCCGCAAGATCATAGAGCGTACCTATCGGCTGAATGACCCCGATCTCATTATTGACCAGCATGGCCGCGACCAGGGCAGTGCGTTCGTCAATCGCCGCCCGCGCGCTTTCCAGGTTCACCAGCCCGTCTGGCTCAACGGGCAGCAAAATGGCTTCGAACCCCTGATCCTCCAGAGCGAGCACGGTATCGCGAACAGCAGCATGCTCGGTGTCGATCGTGACGATGCGAGTGCGGCCCGCATCCCTCGCGCGCATCAGTCTGGCTCCCCCGACAAGCCCCATATTGATGGCCTCGGTGGCGCCCGACGTGAACACCAGCTTCCCATGATTGCCGAGCAGTTGCAGCACTTGCCCCCGCGCCGTCTCCACCGCCGCCGCAGCCATCCGGCCGGGCCGGTGCGCGCTGTGCGGATTGGCGAACTGGTCGCGCAGCCAGGGCAGAATTGCCTCGAAAACCTCCGGTGCAAGAGGCGTCGTTGCCTGATAGTCGAGATAGATCGGCCGCCCCATCAGCTTCGCGCCCTGCTGAATATAGCCGTCCAGGCGCCAATGAACCGCTCGACATCGGCAGCGCTGGTGGTAGCGCCAAAGCTGACCCGTATGACCTCTCCCGCCGCCCTTGCGTCCCATCCCATGGCGGTCAGCACATGGCTGGCCTTGATGGTTCCCGACGAACAGGCGCTGCCTGCGGATACGGATATGCCGGCCATGTCGAACTGGATCAGCTGCGCCGAAGAGGCAACTCCCGGCATGCGATAGCTGGCGATGGCGGGCGAGCGCGGGCTGTCCTTGGCAACCACCTCTCCCCCTGCATTCTCAATGGCGGCGTCGAGCATTTTCCGCAGGCCGCGAGCCTCTTCCATCCAGCCCTGCCCCATCTCCAGCGCAGCGGCCATCGCAAGGATGCCCGGCAGGTTTTCCGTCCCCGCGCGATAGCCCTGTTCCTGTCCTCCGCTGGGGTGAAGCAAAGTCAGATCCTTCACCAGCAGAGCGCCGACACCCGGAGGCCCACCGAATTTATGGGCGCTCACGGCGATCATATCGGCCTCGGGCAGCGGCAGCTTCCCCGCCGACTGGGCGCAATCGGCAAAGAGAAAGGCGCCTTGCGTGCGTGCCCTTTGGCCGATCTCCGCCAGCGGCTGGATCACTCCCGTTTCATTATTGACGTGCTGGACCACCCAAAGGCCGGGACCATCGGGCAGGACGCGCAGCAGCCCCCCTGCATCCACGGCCAATCGTTCGGCGTTCTTCGTCACGCGGAGCACCGCGTCATGTTCGACCGGCGATGTTGCGACGCGGTCAGCTTTCGTCCTGTCCAGACCGATGGCGATCGCCTCGCTCGCCCCGCTGGTGAAGATCACATGCCCGTCCCAGGCAAGCGCCTTCCTGATCCGCTCCCGCGCCTCTTCCAGAGCAGCGCGCGCGGCGCGGCCATCTGCATGCGGAGAGGATGGATTGGCCCAGATTCCCAGCCCGCGCTGCATGGCCGCCCGCGCCTCCGGCAGGACGGGCGTGGTGGCAGCATGGTCAAGGTAGAGGCGTTCTGGCACCTGCAAAACTCATTTATTGCGAAACGAAACCGAATTTCTATATAGGGCATAACTTCGCGCGCGCACCCCAAAGCTTGGACCTCGAAGGTGCCGGCGCACACATTTTGCCAGTAAGGTTCTAATGCCCGCAGTCATTTTCCCTGGTCCCGAAGGCCGCCTTGAAGGCCGCTTCAGCCCCGCTCCTCGCGCTCGCGCCCCTGTGGCGATGATCCTGCACCCGCATCCCCAGGGTGGAGGAACGATGAACGACCGCATTACCCAAGCGCTCTACAAGACGTTCCAGCGCCGGGGCTTTGCTACTCTGCGCTTCAATTTCCGCGGCGTTGGAAGAAGCCAGGGCACGTTCGACAATGGCGTGGGGGAGCTTTCCGACGCTGCCGCCGCCCTCGACTGGGTACAGAGCTTCCATCCTGAAGCGCAGACCACCTGGATCGCAGGGTTCAGCTTCGGCGCGTGGATCGGTATGCAGCTTCTGATGCGACGGCCGGAAATCCGGGGCTTCATTTCGGTCGCTCCGCCTGCGAACATGTATGACTTCAGCTTCCTCGCCCCCTGTCCTTCCTCCGGGATCATCGTCCAGGGCGCCTCGGATGAGGTCGTGACGGCCGGGGCCGTGCAAAAGCTGGTGGACAAGCTGCGCACCCAAAAGCACATCACCATCCACCATGACGAAATCCCGCGCGCCAATCATTTCTTCGAACATGAACTCGAGCAGTTGATGAAGTCGGTGGACAATTATCTCGACATGCGGCTGGCGCCGGATTCGCCGATCAAATAAAACACAACCAAACCGCGCTCCTGCGTAAGCAGGTCCCCTTGCACGTGCCGCTTGACCCAATCCCGCATTCTCGCAAAAGCGGGAACCCAACTCATCACGATCTCTGGCCTTGAGCCAAGAAGACAGAGGGGTTCGCTTTTTCGCGGGAATGGCGGGATTTTACCCGCCCTTCACCGGCACCAGCCAAACCGCCACATTGGCGAACATGACCAGCGCTGCGATCAGCATGAGCAGCCCGCGCTTCTGGTCCCGCCGTTTGAAAATCATCCAAAGGCCGCCGCCCAGCAGCATCAGGCCAGCCAGCATGATGATTGAAAGTACAAGGTCGCTCACGAAAATCCTCCGCTGCGCCTGCCGATAGGGCCGCTTGCAGCCGCAAAGCAACATATATTGCGCAAATATGACGCAGCGCCGCAATGGGTGGTGGCCTTTCGCCGCCACTGATACTATGAGCCGCGCGAGACCCGACTCTCCTTTTGGACACAGGATCGCCACCATGCGCATCGCCATCGCTTCCGATCACGCG